>JAYZHG010000030.1:0-23080 GCA_036166735.1 Bacteroidota bacterium
TTTTTATTTTTTTTATTGTTTTATTAATTTCTGATAAAAGATTTAATGATATTCTATCGTGGACTAAAGGATCATTTTTGTATTTATTTACAATTTTAATGTCTTTTGATAAGTCTTTTACATCAAGTCTATTGTTTAGTCTAACTCTTGGAAATAAAGTATGCATTATTTTTTGAATAATAAGTAGGTATTTAGGTATTTTAATTTTAGTTTCAATCCAAGCACTTGATATTATTGCTAAAGTAATTTCTTTACTTTTTCTTTCAATTAAGTAGTTTAAAGCCAGACAACCACCTAAACTATGTCCAAATATTATTATTGGAGTATTTATAAATTTTCTTCTGACTTCTATTAATACTTCTTCTATACTATCAGTAAAATCTTTAATATTTGAAATATGCCCTTTTAATCCATCACTCTTACCATGTCCAATTAAATCAAATGAAAATACACCAATATTTTTTTTTATAAAAAAACTTGCAAACTCTTTGTACCTACCCGAGTGTTCACCAAGACCATGAATTATAATTATGTTATATATTGGATCATTATTTGTTGACCATGATCTTAGAAAAATATTTTTTTTATTAAATATAATATTTTCAAAATGTCGATTAACCATCTAATTGAATGCTGATATACCAGTTATTTCATTACCTAAAATAAGAAGGTGCATCTCATGAGTTCCTTCATATGTTATTACAGATTCTAGATTCATCATGTGTCTCATCATAGGATAATCATTAGTTATTCCCATAGCACCGTGTATTTGTCTTGCTTCTCTTGCTATGTTTAAAGCAATTTCAACATTGTTTCTTTTAGCTAGTGATATTTGAGATGATGATACTTTTCCTTCATTCATAAGAGTTCCAAGTCTCCAGCATAAAAGTTGAGCTTTAGTTATTTCAGTAAGCATTTCAGATAATTTTTTTTGTATTAGTTGAAATGATCCTATTGGCTTATTAAACTGTTTTCTTTCTAGAGAGTACTTTTTTGCTGCATCAAAGCAATCCATAGCAACTCCAATAGCTCCCCATGATATTCCGTACCTTGCTTTGTCTAAACATCCAAGAGGGCCTCCTAATCCGTCTTTATTTGGTAATAAGTTTTCTTTTGGAATTTTAACGTTATCAAATACTAGTTCACCAGTTAAACTAGAACGAAGAGACCATTTTCCTTCAGTTTTTGGAGTAGAAAACCCTTCCATTTCGCGTTCAACAATTAAACCTTTAATTCTTTTATTTTCATCTTTTGCCCAAACTATAGCAATATCTGCTTTAGGTGAATTAGAAATCCACATTTTTGAACCATTTAACAAATAATATTCTCCTTTGTCTTCAATTTTGGTTATCATCCCTCCTGGATTTGAGCCATGATCAGGTTCGGTTAATCCAAAACAACCAAGTATTTCACCACTAGCTAATTTTGGTAAGAACTTTTTCTTTTGTTCTTCAGATCCGTATTCTTCTATTGGAAACATAACTAAAGAAGTTTGAACAGAAGCTGTTGATCTCATTCCGGAGTCTCCTCTTTCTATTTCTTGCATAATAAGACCGTAAGATATATAATCAAGACCTCCTCCTCCATATTTTTCTGCTACAGTTGGACCAAAAGCTCCAATACTTCCCATTTTTTTTACTATTTCTATTGGAAAATGATTTTCTTCATACCAAGTTTCAATATTTGGGCTAATTTCAAGATTAACAAAATCTCTAATGGAGTTTCTAATTAATTTATGTTCTTCTGTTAGTAAGTTATCAATCTTGTAAAAATCGACTGGTTCGAACACTAGATTTCTATTTATTTTTTTTAGATATTTTATTCAAATATAAATCTAATTATTTGAACGTAAATTTTATTAAATATTTAAAGAATTTTTAGTAGTAAATTATGTCATTTTATATTGATTATTCATCAATTAGGTGCTATTTTTTGTCTATATTTACATGTTAAATTTAATTGAAAAATCATGTCAAATTTAATTGAAAAATATGTCAGAATTAGAAGACAATAAAAAAAATTATTCAGCAGGAAATATTCAGGTTTTAGAAGGCTTAGAAGCGGTTAGAAAAAGACCCGCAATGTATATTGGTGACCTTAGTGTAAAAGGACTTCATCATTTAATATGGGAAGTAGTTGACAACTCTATTGATGAGGCATTGGCAGGACATTGTACTGAAATTTCTGTAAAAATTAATGTTGATAATTCAATAACAGTAGTAGATAATGGCAGAGGAATTCCAACTGGAATTCATCCTAAAGAAAATAAGTCTGCATTAGAAGTAGTTATGACAGTTTTACATGCAGGTGGAAAATTTGATAAAGATACTTATAAGGTTTCTGGTGGTTTGCATGGAGTAGGTGTTTCGTGTGTAAATGCTCTATCTGAGCATTTAGTAGCTACAGTTTATAGAGAGGGTAAAATTTTTGAACAGCAATATAAAAAAGGAATACCAGTAGAAGATGTAAAACAAATAGGAAAAACGAATGATAGAGGTACAAAAGTAACGTTTACTCCTGATAAAGAAATTTTTACAGTTTCTGAATATAAATATGATACTATAGCCAATAGACTTAGAGAACTTTCATTTCTTAATGCTGGCATTAAAATAATTTTAGTTGATGATAGAGAGTTAGATGATGATGGTAATTCAAAAAGAGATGAATTTATTTCAGAAGGAGGACTTGTTGAATTTGTTAATTATTTAGATGGATCAAGAGAAAAATTAATTCCTGAACCTATTTATATGGAAGGTAAAAAAGAAAATGTGCCAGTTCAAGTTGCTTTATCTTATAATTTGTCTTATTCTGAAAATGTTGTTTCTTATGTTAATAATATAAGTACTATAGAAGGTGGAACACATGTTGCTGGATTTAGAAGAGGATTGACAAGAACTTTAAAATCATATGCTGATAAGTCTGGACTTCTTGAAAAGGTAAAATTTGATATTACTGGAGATGATTTTAGAGAAGGATTAACGGCTATTATATCAATAAAAATAGCTGAACCTCAGTTTGAGGGTCAAACAAAAACAAAACTTGGTAATACTGAAGCAATGGGTGCTGTAGATGTTTGTGTTGGTGAAATGCTGGGAAATTATTTAGAAGAAAATCCTAAACAGGCTAAACAAATCGTTTCAAAAGTAATTGTAGCTGCTCAGGCTAGACATGCAGCTAGAAAAGCAAGAGAAATGGTTCAAAGAAAAAATGTACTTACAGGCACTGGGCTACCTGGTAAATTGGCAGATTGCTCTGAAAAAGACCCTGCTTTATGTGAAATTTATATTGTTGAGGGTGATTCTGCAGGAGGATCAGCTAAACAAGGAAGAGATAGAAAGTTTCAAGCAATTCTTCCTTTAAAAGGAAAAATTTTAAATGTTGAAAAAGCTCAAGAGCATAAAATTTATGATAATGATGAAATAAAAAATATTATAACAGCTCTTGGTGTTCGTTTTGGGACTGAAGAAGATGAAAAAGAATTAAACCTTGAAAAACTTAGGTACCACAAAGTCATAATTATGACTGATGCAGATATTGATGGAAGTCATATTCGGACACTAGTATTAACTTTTTTCTTTAGATATATGAGGCTATTAATTGATAAAGGGTATTTATATATAGCTCTTCCTCCTTTGTATTTATTGAGCAAGGGAAAAACAAGTAAGTATGTATGGAGTGAAGATGAAAAAGATAGGCAAATTAAGGAAATGTCTAAAGATGGTAAAGAATCATCTGTTCATATTCAAAGATATAAAGGGTTGGGTGAAATGAATCCTGAACAATTATGGTCTACAACTATGGATCCTGAAAGAAGATCATTAAATAAGGTAACTATTGATTCTGCTGCAGAAGCAGATAGAATATTTTCTCAACTTATGGGAGATGAAGTTGCTCCAAGAAGAGATTTTATTGAAAAAAATGCTAAGTATGCTAAAGTTGATGCATAAAAAGTTCAGTATATTTTTTATTCTATTTTTTTTATCAATTAACCTTATAGGAAGTTCTTATTGGCAACAAAAGATTAAATATAAGATTAATATAAGTTTTGATGTAAATAGTAATCAGTTCTCTGGAACAGAAGAAATAATTTATTATAATAATTCTCCAGATACATTAAATAAAATTTTTTTCCATTTATATTTTAATGCTTTTCAACCTAATAGTATGATGGATATAAGAAGTAGAAATATTATAGATCCTGATAGAAGAGTTATGGATCGAATATATAATTTAGATAAAGATGAAATTGGATATCACAGAATAAAATCTTTAAAACAAGGTCAAAATAATCTTACCTATCTTATTGAAGGAACAATCTTAGAAGTTGAACTTTTTGAGCCCATAAAACCTAATGATTCAAGTATTTTTAGTTTAGAGTTTTATAGCCAAGTACCTAAACAAATAAGGAGAAGTGGAAGAGATAATAAGGAAGGTATAGAATACTCAATGGCTCAGTGGTTTCCAAAAATAGCTGAATATGATCGTCAGGGTTGGCATGCTCACCCTTATATAGCTAGAGAATTTTATGCGCCTTGGGGAAATTTTGATGTTAGTATAAGCATTAATAAAAAATATGTTGTTGCAGCAACTGGAGTCTTAAAAAGTTTTGAAGAGTATAAAAATTATAATACATGGAATTTTATAGCTAATAATGTTCATGATTTTGTTTGGGCTGCTGATCCTGATTATACACATGATAAAATTCAAGTTCCTGATGGTCCATTAGTAAGTTTTTATTATCAGAATAATTCTGAATCTATGACTGAAAATTGGAAAAAATTACAAAATAGTACAGTTGAGGCATTTCAGTTTTTTAATAAAACTTTTGGCAAATATCCATACCCTGTATACTCAGTTATTCAGGCTGGTGATGGAGGTATGGAATATCCTATGGCAACATTAATTACTGGAGAGAGAAATTTTCCAAGTTTATTGTCTGTGACTATTCATGAAGTTCTCCATTCTTGGTATCAAATGATATTGGGGACTAATGAAAGTTATTTTGCATGGATGGATGAGGGTTTTGCTTCTTTTGCTCAAAACAGAACACAGTTTATGTTATTCAATGATATTTATAAATTAGATTCTGTTAACTCATTAAAAAATTCTTATCAGAGATATTTTCAATTTTTAGAAAAAGATATAGAAGAACCTCTTACAACTCATTCTGATCATTTTTCTACAAATGAAGCTTACGGAGTAGCTTCATATACAAAAGGTGCTATTTTTTTAAGTCAGTTGGGTTATATCATAGGTGATGAAAATTTATTTAGTGGATTAAGAACATATTTTAATAAGTGGAAATTTAAACATCCAGATAAATATGATTTTATACGTGTTATGGAAAAGTTAAGTAATTTAGAGTTGGATTGGTATTTAGATTATTGGATAGGAACAACACATAAAATTGATTATGGAGTATCAATAAGTAATAAAGAAAATAATTCTGTTCAAGTTAATCTTAATAAAATAGGTAAAATTCCTATGCCTCTAGAAATTGTAGTTAAATATTCTGATAACACTCAAGATTTATATTATATACCTCTTTCTATAATGAGAGGAACAAAAAGTTTTGATTCAAAAGATAAAGTAAAAATTTTATCTGATTGGAGTTGGGTAAATCTTAAATATAGTTTTCAGGTTAATACTAAAAAAAGAAAAATATATTCTATAGAAATTGATCCATCCATGAAGATGGCAGATGTGGATAGATCAAATAATTATTTGTCAATAGAAAAATAATAATTATTTATTTAAAAATTTATCTATAATTTCCTGAACTTCTTCTTTTGATATATTCTCTATAGAATTTTTATATTTTTCAAATACTTCTTTAGGTATTCCCACAAAAGGTTTTTTTCTTTTTTCTTGAAATAATTTTCCAATTTTTGTACCTCTTACCGCAAGTATATAAGGTGGTTTTCCATATTTACCTAATCTTATTTGAATTCCATCATCAAATTCTTTTAGTATTCCTTTAGACTTTTCAATAGGTGTATTTATAATTTTTATACATTCATCCTTATTTAAAGATTTAGGTTCTGGATACTCATCTTTATTTATTTTATAATTTTTTTCACCAAATCTTAAATAATAACCATATCTACCATCTTTTATTTCTATCTCACCATCTTGATATGGAAAAGTAGGAAGTTGTTTTCTTTTTTTAGCAGAATTAATAATATTAATAGCTTCTTTTATAGATATATGAGGTATAAGTTTTTCATCAGGTATATTACAATATTTTGGATAGCCATCCTCTGCATCATCCCTATCACCTATTTGTATTACAGGTCCAAATTTTGCTATTCTAGCAACTACATTTTTTCCTTCAATTTGTCCTAGATTTCTTTCAAGAGAATGTCTTTCTTTTGGAATATTATTTGAAAGAGATGAAAAATTTGAATAAAAATTTTTAAGCATTTCATTCCATTTTTTTCCCTTAAAAGCTATTTGATCTAATTCTTTTTCAGTTTTTGCGGTAAAGGAATAATCCATAAAACTTGAATTGAAATTCATATCTAAAAATTCAGTGACGAACATTCCTATATTAGTTGGAAACATTTTGTTTTTTTCAAAACCTGTCTTTTCAGTTTTTATCTTTTTTGATATTTGTGAGGAAATAAGTTTTAACTCAGTACTTTGAATTTCTTTTCCATCTCTTTCTTCTTTTGTTACGTATTTTCTATCTTTTATTTTTCTAATAGTCTCAGCATAGGTGGAAGGTCTTCCTATACCAGAATCTTCTAATTTTTTTATTAGACTAGCTTCAGTATACCTAGGGAGATGTTTTGAAAAAATTTCTTTTGATATAATATATTTGAAATTGATAGAAGAATTTTCTTTAAGTTTTGGTAATTTTTTTTCATCTTCTGGTGAAGATCTATTATAAAGTTTTAAAAACCCATCAAAAATTTGAACTTCTCCCTCTGTTTTAAAATTTAAGTTAGAATTGCTAATAGAAATTTTAGCAACAGTTCTTTCAAAAATAGAATCACTCATTTGAGATGCAAGGGTTCTTCTCCAAATAAGATTATATAGTCTTTTTTCATTTTCATTTTTTCCAATTTCTTCGATATTAAAATTGGTTGGACGAATTGCTTCATGTGCTTCTTGTGCGTTATTATTTTTAGTTTTATAGATTCTGGTCTTTGAATAATTTTGACCAAATTTTGTATTTATTATACTTTTTGCACTTGTAATAGCTTCTTTAGATAAATTAACAGAATCTGTTCTCATGTATGTTATATGACCTGATTCATAAAGTTTTTGTGCTGTAGACATTGTCATAGAAGGAGAAAATCCAATTCTTCTACTAGCTTCTTGTTGTAATGTTGATGTTGTGAAAGGTGCTGATGGCGATCTTTTTGATGGTTTTTTATTTATTTTATTTATTGTAAAATCTGATTTTGAACAATCTTTAAGAAAATTTTCTGCTTCTTTAATTGATTCAAATCTTTCTTTTAAGTCTGCATTAAATTCATTTTTTTCATTGGTAACAAATACACCAGTTGTTTTTAAAGATTTATTAGGGACAAATGCATTTATTTCATTTTCTCTTTCAACAACAAATTTAACTGCGACGGATTGAACTCTACCAGCTGATAATTTAGGTTTAATTTTTTTCCATAGAATAGGAGATATTTCAAAACCCACAAGTCTATCAAGTATTCTTCTAGCTTGCTGTGCGTTAACAAGATCCATATTTATTTTAGTGGGATTTTCTAGTGAATTTAAGATAGCATTTTTAGTAATTTCTCTAAAAATTATTCTATCATAATCTTTTTCTTCAAGATTTAGTATTTCTTTTAAATGCCAAGCAATTGCTTCTCCTTCACGATCATTATCAGTTGCTAGATAAACTTTGTCTGATTTTTTTTTAAGTTTTTTTAATTCGTTTATTACTTTTTTCTTATCTGGAGAAGGTACATAAGATGGTAAAAATCCATTTTCTTTATCAATAGATTTATCATCTTTGGGTAAATCTCTAATGTGTCCGTAACAAGATGAAACAGTAAATTTTTTTCCTAAATATTTTTCAATTGTTTTAGCTTTTGCTGGAGACTCGACTATTACTAAATTAGTACTCATTTTTTATTTTCATTTTTTTTAAGTTGCCAAAGATGAATAAAAAATTTATATAATTAAAATATCAAATTAATATTTAATTTTAATTCTTGTTTCTTCAATGTATAGTATTGAAAAATTAATTTAATGAATATTTTCATATCACCAAATTCTTTTAAAGGTACATTTTCTTCAGTAGAAGCAACTAACATTATAGCAGAAGGTTTAATATTAGCTAATTCTGATTTTAATATAACTAAATTACCAATTGCCGATGGAGGAGATGGAACATTAGATGTTTTTAAGTTTTATAATGAGTACCAAGTAATAAGAGAAAAAGTAAAAAATCCCATAGGTAATGTTATTAATAGCGAATATCTATTAATAGATAATGGAAATACTGCAGTTATAGAATTTGCTTCTTCATCTGGATTGAAACTTATTCATAAAAATGAAAAAAATGTTGAGTTATTAAATTCTTTTGGTACGGGAGAATTGATTTTATCTGCAATAAATAAAGGTGTTAAAAAAATAATTTTGACTTTAGGTGGATCAGCAACTATTGATGGTGGTTCAGGTATTTTAAAAGCTTTAGGTGTTAATTTTATTGATGATGATGGCAATCAAATTTTAGATGGTAATTATATAATAAATCTTAAAAAGATAGATTTAAAAAATTTTATTTTAAATAAGTCTGATCTTGATTTTGTTTTACTTTCAGATGTTAATATTCCTCTTTTAGGAAAAAATGGTTGTATAGAAATTTTTGGTAAACAAAAAGGTTTAGAAAAGGAAAAAAATAAAATTTTTGAAAATTATTTATATAATTTTTCACAATTAACGGATATTATTTTTAAGTCAGATTCAAAGAGAATTGTTGGGGGAGGTGCTGCGGGTGGTGCAGCAGCTTTTTTAAAAATATTTTTTAAGGCACAAATTTATTCGGGCACAACTTTTATTTTAAATCATATTAAATATTTTAATTTCTTAAAGAAAGATAGTGTTGTTATAACTGGGGAAGGTTTTTTAGATGAACAGTCAATTTATGGTAAAGCACCTGTATCTTTGAGTAATTATATAAAAGATAAAAATATTTTTTTAATTGCTGCTTGTGGAAAGGTTGATTTTAATGTTATAGAGAAATTATCAAAATATTTTGATTTAATTCTTCCTGCCTGTGAGTCAACAGATATTTCTTTTTGTACTAAAAATTCAAGAAAATTATTAAAAGAATTAAGTACTGAAATTGGAAAAATATTAATGCTTAGATCATCTATTTTAAATAGTTAATTATATAAGATTTGATATTTAAATCGTTTTTAAACTGATGAAAAAATTTATTCTATTCATTTTATTTTTATTTTACTCATTCTTTTTAAATGCACAATATATTAATTATTCTCAGTTTTATTCTTCACCTCATAGTCTAAATCCAGCACTTTCTGGCTCTGGAGAATTTGGTAGGATTGGAGTGATTTATAGAAATCAATGGCCTTTGATTGATAATGGGTATCAATTTTTTACTTCTTGGATAGATTATAATCTTGCTAAATCAAATTTTTCATTTGGTATAAATTTGTCAAATGAAAAAGTAGGTATTAATAGTTTGTCTACTTCTCATGTTTCTCCTTCATTATCTTATGAAATAAATTTGAGTTATGATTGGGTGATAAGATCAGGAATTCAAATATCATATACTAATTCAAATTTTGATAGTCAAAATTTATTATTTTATGATCAGTTCCAACAAAATGGTTCAATTAATCCAACACTTGAAAATTTATCTGCATTTGAAAAAGTAAATTATTTAAATTTAGCAGTTGGATTGATTGCTTATTCTAATAATGTTTGGTTAGGAGTATCTATATATAATCTACCTAAACCCAATATTTCTTTTTCAGATAATATTGAAAATTTAGCCAGATTATATTCATTTCATGGTGGTTATAATCTAAAATTAAATAAAATCAGTAAACATAATCTATCTCTTGTTCCAGCTTTTAATTTTAGAATTATTTCGAATATTAGTCAGTTGGATTTGGGTTCTTATTTGAATTTAAATCCTATATTATTTGGAATATTTTATAGAGGGGTTCCTATTAGTTCAAATAATAATATAGAGTCAATAATAGGAATATTAGGAGTTAAGAATCGTAATTTTAGTGTTTCTTATACATATGATTATTCTTTATCTGAATTAAAGGGATTAACAGGGGGTGCTCATGAAATTTCGCTTATATATCAATTTAATTTTTTAGGAAAGAAATTACCTCCAAAAAATGTTAGATTGCTTCAATGTCCAATACCTAATTTTTGATTATTTTTAATTTGCTATGCAAGCAACAACTATATTAAATATAATTTTAGTTATAATATCTTTAGATTATTTATTTAATCTTATTTTAGGTTTATTGAATTATAATTCATTTGATAGATCTATTCCAAAAAATTTGAAAGGAATTTATGATGAAAAGGAATATATAAATTCTCAGGAATATAATAAATCTAATTTTAGATTTGGTTTATTTACTAGTACTATCAATTTTTTGGCTCTATTTTGTATTTTTAAATTTGGTTTATTAGGAGTATTAGATTCTTTGCTTAGAAATTATTCACCTGAAAATGAAATTAGCCTTTCATTACTTTTTTTTGCTTTTGTTTTTTTTATTAATGATATAATTTCAATTCCTTTTCAACTTTATAAAATTTTTGTTATTGAAGAAAAATTCGGTTTTAATAAAATGAATTTACAAACATTTATTGTTGATAAATTTAAGAGTTACATTTTGGTTCTTATTTTAGGTGGGATATTACTTTGTATCTTATTAATTCTTATAATGTTATATCCATCTAATTTTTGGATATATTTTTGGATAGTAATATCTCTTTTTACTGTATTTATTAACATGTTTTATACTAGTTTAATCGTTCCTCTTTTTAATAAATTAATTCCTTTAGAGAGTGGCGAGTTGAGGAATAAAATTAGTAATTATGCAAAAAAAGTTAATTTTCCTTTAACTAATATTTTTGTAATAAATGGATCAAAAAGATCTTCTAAAGCAAATGCATATTTTTCTGGTTTGGGTAGAGCGAAAAAAATTGTATTATTTGATACGCTAATTAAAAATCATACTGATGATGAATTAGTTTCTGTTTTAGCACACGAAGTTGGTCATTATAAAAAAAATCATGTGTATTTGAATCTTATTATTTCAATTATTATTTCTGGTATAATGTTATTTATATTATCAAAATTTCTTTTTAATTCTCAGGTTAGCTATGCTCTTGGGGGATCAAGTTCATTTAGACATTTTGAGATTTTTGCATTTTCAATAATTTATACTCCAATAAGTACTTTTTTAGGTATTTTAATGAATATTAAAAGTAGAAAGAATGAATTTGAAGCGGATAATTATGCTTGCAAAACATTTAATAAAGAATCATTAATTACTGCTCTTAAAAAATTATCTAAAGATAATTTGACTAATTTGACACCTCATCCCTTTTATGTTTTTATAAATTATTCTCATCCTCCACTTCATACAAGAATTGAAGCGATGAAAAATTCTTAATTATTAAAAATCTTTTCAATATTGAATCCAACAAGTCTGTTATGATAATAGTATAACATTTTTATATTTTTTATTTTGATAATATTATTTTTTAGCTGAACTGGTCTTATGGGATGATATAAACCTAAATTTTCACAACCAATTTTAATTTGCTTATCTATAGGATAATTAATCTCATCTGATAATTTAATTTTATTATTTGATGCAAGTTCTTGTATTACTTTAATGGCTTTATTATAAAATTTTGTAAAATAAATCACTTCAATTTCTAGATCGTTATTAGGTAGTTTGAAGATATTATAAAGCTCAAGTCTTTTATATTTATTATTAATAATTTCAAAACTTAGAAAAGCTATTAACATACTTGAAAAGACCTGTGTTCCAGATTTATGTTCTTGAACAATTTTTTTAGAAAGAGTATTTAAAATTTCTGCTTTTTTTGAATAATCATTATTAAAAATTACTTTATTATTTTTACTAATAGATCCTTTTTTATTTACTGAGTTTCCATAAATATCCATTGGTTGTCCAAAAGAAACTGATATTCTATTTGATTTAGAAAAAAATTTAATAAGAAAAGTGATAATTTTAAATGAGTTTGAATATCCGAGATCATCTAAATAAAATTTATCTGGATTACTACTAGATATATGTTGATTTATTAATGCTGGTGCTTCGAGAATAAATTGATAATTAAATGTTACGGGTACAATAAAAATTTTTTTGTTTTTATTGTCTAATTCTTTTTGTGCATCTAGGGCGCTTTTTAATAATCCAAGTTTTAATTTTTCTTCGATAGAACCTGATCTTGATCTTGTTCCTCCAGGATAGAATAAATTATGACAATCATTTATTATTGCTTGTTGTGTATAAGTTTTTAATGTTTCTAAATACAGAAGATGTTTTTTTCTTCTATCTACTTTATAAGCTCCTAAGCTATTGAAAAAATATGAAAATAAATTCATGTTATATAATACAAGCCCTGCACCATACATAAATGCTGGTAATCCTAAATGTGAAATAGTCCATCCTATTAAAGCAGAATCTAAATGAGTAAAATGAGTTGGAACCATTACTATAGTTCCTATTTTAGATAACTTTCTAAGTTTTTTTATCTTTCCTATAATGTTAATTTTACTATCGAGATCTAAATTTCCAAAAGGATTTCTAAGTCTAGCTGTATTTAACAACCTAGCAAAAAATGCTATAATTAATCTTCTTGTAAAACTATAATGTGTTCTTTTAAAATTTCCTGTTATTTCTTTCGTATATCTATTTATGATTTTAGAAAGCAATTTTTGTTCTAGAATAGAAATATTTTCATCATAATTTATATTTGTTATTTCTTTTTCAATATTGGACCAAAAAATTTTATCATCGGCTGGATCTGCTTTCCAATGTATTTTAGATATTCTTAATTTTTCTCTATAAAGAGTGTTTTTGATTTCTTCAATTATAGACTTTTCTTTTAGTTTTTTTTTTAATTTTTCTTGTGATATTAATGATACCTCATCCATAAACTTTTGTCTATTCGAAAAAAGTTTAACAATTGGCCAATATTTGGATTTTTTTACAATTTTTTGATATACCTTTTTTTCTTTTTGTTTTTTATTATTCACAATCTAAATGTAAATTATATTTTATAAAATTAAAGTATGAATCTTAAACAAATTCAAAAACCTATATTTAATGAAATGAATGGCTTTAGGTCTATGCTTAGGTCTTCAATTTCAAGTGATAATATTCTTATAGATAAAGTTGTAAATTATATTTTAAAAAGAAAGGGAAAACAAATTCGTCCTTTATTTGTGTTTTTATCCGCAGGTTTAAGTGGTACTATTTCAAATTCAACATATAGAGCAGCTATTTTAATTGAAATATTACATACGGCTACGTTAATTCATGATGATGTGGTTGATGAATCAAATTATCGAAGAGGATTTTTTTCTGTAAATGCTTTATGGAAAAGTAAATACTCAGTTTTAATAGGTGATTATTTGTTATCTAAGGGGTTGGAATTATCTGTAAATAATAATGATTTTAAATTTTTGGGAATATTATCTGAAGCTGTAAAGAATATGAGTGAAGGTGAAATTACTCAATTAAAAAAATCAAAAACATTGAATATTAATGAAAAAGATTATTTTAAAATTATTAATCAAAAAACAGCTAGTTTATTTTCATCTTGTTGTGAAATGGGATCTTTATCATCTGGTGCTAATAAAAAAAATGTTTTACTTATGAGAGAATTTGGTAGTTTGGTTGGACAAGCGTTTCAAATCAGAGATGATTTATTTGGTTATTTGAGTCATGATATTGGGAAACCATCTCTAAATGATTTTAAGCAAAGAAAAATGACTTTACCACTTATATATGCTCTTTCTAAATCTAATTCATTTGAAAAAAGAGAAATTTTAAAAAATATTAAAGATTTTAAGTCTGTAAAAAAAATAATTTCATTTGTAAAAGAAAAAAACGGAATAGCATATAGTGAAAATACAATGAATGCTATGATAATTAAATCGAAAAAAATTTTAAATTCTTTTTCAGATTCCCTTTATAAAGAGAGCATAAATAATCTTTTAGATTACACAATTAATAGAGTTAAATAGTAATTTTTAAGTTAGTTATAAACATCAATTTTTTTTTAACTATAAAGTGGGATAAAGTGGGATAAAGTGGTGATAAATGTGAAAATGTTTATTACATTTGCATTAAGTGGTTTATATTAATGCTCTGATATGGCTTTTTTTACAAGCGAACATGAGTGTAAATTAGATGCTAAGGGAAGACTGGTATTACCTTCTAGGCTAAAATCAGTCTTACCTGTAGCTTCTAAAAAAAGTATAATTATCAGAAAAGGGTTTGAACCTAATCTAATAATATACCCTTTACACGAATTTCAAAATATTTATACTCGAATAAATTCATTAAATGAATTTAGTTCTGAACAAAGAAAATTAAAAAGAAATCTTTTTAGTAGTATTTCTCAGGTTGATTTAGACTCAAACGGAAGATTTCTTTTACCTAAAAGTATGATATCTCATACTGGTTTAGAAAAAGATGTTATTTTAGTTGGAATGGGTAATGTTATTGAACTTTGGAGTCCTGATAATTATAAGAAATATTTGATTAATGATGCTAATGAATTTTCTAAACTAGCACAAAAATACCTTGATGAATAAATAATTATGAATTATCATGTTCCAGTACTACTTAATGAGTCAATAAGTGGATTAAGTATTAAACCTACTGGAACATACATTGATTTGACTTTTGGTGGGGGTGGACACACAAAGTATATTTTAAAGTTATTAGAGAAAAAAGGAAAACTTTTTTCTTTTGATACTGATACTGATTCATTTAAAATTAATGCTATAAATGGAAATAATAATTTTGAGTTTATTGATAGTAATTTCAGATATTTTGACCTTCATCTTAGGCAGAGGGGTATTAAAAAGGTTGATGGAATTTTTGCAGATTTAGGAGTCTCATCTCATCAGATAGATGTTTTATCGAGAGGATTTTCTTATAAGGGCAAGGCAGAATTAGATATGAGAATGAATTCAAATAATAAGAAAAATGCACAAACTATATTAAATGATTATGATGAAAGTGATTTGGATAAAGTATTTTGTAATTATGGAGATTTCAAAAATTCTAGATTGATAGCTAAAAATATAGTAGAATATAGAAAAAATAAGAAAATAAAGTATAATTCAGATTTAATTGAAATATTAAATAATTTATTTCATAAGAATGTGAATTATAAATTTCTTTCAAGGTTATTTCAGTCAATAAGAATTGAAGTAAATGATGAAATCAATGCTTTAAAAGAAATGCTTTTAAAAAGTAAGGACTTTTTAAAAATTAAAGGAAGACTTGTAATTATTAGTTATCATTCTATAGAAGATAGAATTGTAAAAAATTTTATAAATAAATCAAATTTTGATTCTACTTTTAAAACAGATTTTTATGGCAATAAACAGATTTTTTTTAAAAGTATTAATAAAAAACCTTTGGTACCTTCAGAAAAGGAAATAAAAATAAATCCTAGATCTAGAAGTGCAAAATTAAGAATAGGAGAATTAATATGAATAAATCACAGAAAATATTAAAATTTTTTTTTGATAAGATTAATATGAATCTACCTAGTTCATTGGTTAAGATAGATTATTATAAGGTTTTTTATTTATTGTTCTTTTTAATAATCTATATAAGCAATCAGCATTCTGTTGAAAAAAAAGTTAGAGAAATAAATAAATTGGAGAAAGAGGTTGAAGAATTAAGTACGGATTATGTTACTTTAAAAAATAATTATATGTTTTCTAGAAAAGAGACTGAAGTATTAAAGAGAGTGGAAAAATTAAATCTTAATATTTCAAAAAAACCCCCAGAAAAAATTTCTATAGAAGATGAATATTAAAAAGGAAATTTTATTTCGGGTTAGAATTGCTTTTACAATTATTGTGATAATAAGTATTGCAATAATATATAGTATTATTGATCTTCAGTTTAATCAGGGAGAGTATTGGGAATCTAAATCAAAAGACATTAATTTATCGTATTTAAAAATAAAAGCAAGCAGAGGAAATATTTTATCTGATGATGGAAGTATTCTTGCTACTTCTTTACCTTTTTATAAGGTTGCTTTTGATCCATCAATTCCAAGCGAAGAATTATTTATTAATAAAGTTGATTCTTTAAGTTATCTATTATCAACATTTTTTAAGGATAAAAGTAAAGATTCATATAAAAATATTCTTGAAAATTACAGAAAAAATGGTAATGAATATCTTTTGGTAAATAGAAGAAAAGTTGATTATCAAGAAAAAAAAATTATTTCACAATGGCCAATATTTAGAGATGGAAGATTAAAAGGTGGAATCATTTTTGAAAAGATAGATGAAAGATATAGACCTTTTTCAAAGTTAGGATATAGAACTATTGGTTCTGTTGATGAAAATAATAGAGGAACAGTTGGTATAGAATATAGTTTTAATTCTTATTTAACCGGTGAGGATGGAAAAGCATTATATCAAAAAATTGCTGGAAATTATTGGAAACCAATATATGATGGAACTGAAAAATCTCCTAAAAATGGATATGATATTTTTACTACTATTAATGTGAATCTGCAAGACATCACAGAACATGCATTATTAAAAGGTTTAATAAGAAATGATGCTGATTATGGTTGTGTTATACTTATGGATGTTGAAACAGGTGATATTAAGTCAATTTCTAATTTAAGTAAAAACGAAAATGGAAATTATGTAGAAGTATACAACTATGCAATTCAAGGGATGCATGAACCTGGTTCTACATTTAAGTTAGCAAGCCTACTCGCATATTTAGAGGATTCTAATTCTTCGATACTTGATTCTATAGATACTGGAGAAGGAGAAATGAAATTTTATTCAGAAATTATGAAAGATCATAAACCTGGAGGTTATGGTAAAATAACAATTAAGGAAGTTTTTGAGAATAGTTCAAATATTGGAATTGCTAAGATGATTGATGATCAATTTAAAGATGAGCCTGAAAATTATTTAGAGTATTTAAATAATTTTGGCTTTAATAAAAATTTTAATTTTCAAATTTTTGGTTCGTCTATCCCTTCGATAAAAAATATTACTGATTCAGCATGGAGTAATGTTTCTTTACCTTGGATTGCTCACGGGTATGAGATTATGTTAACTCCTTTACATACTTTGTCGTTTTATAATGCTATTGCAAATGATGGAATTTATGTTAATCCTAGAATAGTTAAAGAGATTAGACGTGCTAATCAAGTAATTAAGAAAATAGATAATTTTAAAAAATTTAAAATCTCAAGTTCTAATTCTATTAAAATAGCAACTAAATTATTAGAAGGTGTTGTTGAAAGTGGAACTGCTAATAATATTAATAATAGTTATTATAAAATAGCAGGAAAAACTGGAACCACGAAAAAAGTTTTAAATGGAAAATATGTAAATAAATATTACACATCTTTTGTTGGCTTTTTCCCATCAGAAAATCCAAAATATAGCTGCATAGTTGTAATTGATAATCCAAAAAAATACAGAATATATGGTAGTGATGTTGCAGCTCCTGTTTTTAGGGAGATTGCAGATAAAATCTTTTTATCTGATAAAAATTATTTTAAAGAAATAAGGTCAGATGCATTACCAATTTCATTTCCAGTAATTAGATCTGGATATAGAGAAGATTTAATTAATATATCGAATAATTTGGGCCTTTCAAATCATAGTGAATCTGAAAATGATTGGGTAAAAACAAAAGTTATTGATAATTCAATTTTTTGGGAAGGTATAAATTTAAATTCGAACTTAATTCCAAATGTGATAGGAATGACTTTGAAAGATGCTATGTATCTACTTGAATCAAGAGGACTTGAAGTTAGTTTTTCAGGAAGGGGAAGAGTTAAAAAACAAACCATACCTCCTGGGAAATTATTAAAAAATTATAAAAAAATTAAAATCAATTTGGGATAATGAATTTAAAATCAATTTTAAAAAATATAAAAATCAAATTATCTCGAGGAAATTTAGATAGAATAATTTCTGGTATTTCAGAAAACTCACTTGAAATTAAAAAGAATAATCTTTTTTTTGCTGTTAAAGGAAATATTCTTGATGGTCATCAATTTATAGAAGATGCAATATCTAAAGGATGTACTGTTGTAGTTTGTACTGATTTCCCTGTTGAATTAAATGATAATATAACATATATTAAAGTTACGAATATAAGAAAGTCAATATCAATTATATCACTAAACTTTTATAATAATCCATCAGATAAAATAAAAGTTATAACTGTAACTGGAACTAATGGCAAAACATCAGTTGTTTATTTTTTATATCAATTTTTTCGTAATATGAATTTAAAAGTTGGAATGTTATCAACTATAGAAAATAGAATAAATGATACAGTTTTAGATACAAATCTAACAACTCCAAGTGCAATTACTGTTAATTCATTATTAAATGATATGGTATTAAGTGGTTGTGAATATTGCATAATGGAAGTAAGTTCTCATGCAATTGATCAGGATAGAATTTATGGATTAATAATTGATATTGCCATTTTAACTAATATTAGTCATGATCATTTAGATTATCATAAATCATTTTTAAATTATCTTAATGTTAAAAAAAAATTGTTTGATGGGTTAAATAAAAAAACATTTGCAGTTATAAATTCAGATGATAATAATTCTAATTATTTAGTTCAAAATTGTAATGCGAAAATATTTAGATATGGATTGAAGTCTATTTCTGATTTTAAAGGTAAAATAATTCAAAATGATATTTTAGGATTATCATTAGAGTTGGATTCTAAATTAATTGATTTTAATATAATAGGTGAGTTTAATGCATATAATATTTTAGCTGTTTATTCCGTTTTGAAAATATTAAATTTCGAAAGTGAATCTATGTTTAAAACATTATCCAAAATAAATCCACCAGATGGAAGATTTGAAATCATTAAAGGAAATAAAAATATAATTGGAATTGTTGATTATGCTCATACTCCAGATGCATTATTGAATGTATTAAAAACAATAAAAAAAATTAAGCAAAATAGAAAAGTTATAACAGTAGTTGGTGCTGGGGGCGAAAGAGATAAAACCAAAAGACCTATTATGGGTAAGATAGCATCTGAATTAAGTGATTTTGTAATTATAACATCAGATAATCCTAGATTTGAAAATGCAATGGATATAATTAGTGATATTGAAATGGGTATTATAAATGATAGGTATAAAATTTTAATTAAAAGGGAAGATGCCATTCAATATGCTTGTGAATATTGTAAAAATGATGAAATAATATTACTTGCTGGGAAAGGTCATGAAAAATACCAAATTATAAATGATATTTATCATGATTTTAATGATTTGAAAATATTAAAAAATAAATTAATTAAAATATAGAATAATGTTATATGACTTTTTTCAATATATGGACCAGAATTTCAATTTAATAGGTGCTGGAGTATTTCAATACATATCTTTTAGAGCTGGTATGGCTGCACTATTTTCACTTATAATAAGTATTTTATTTGGTAAAAAAATTATTAATATTCTTAAACAATTTCAACTTTCAGAAAACATAAGAGATTTAGATCTTCAAGGTCAAAATGAAAAAAAAGGAACTCCAACTATGGGTGGAGTTATAATTATCATTTCAATTTTAATACCAACTTTATTATTTGCTCGATTGGATAATATATATATTCTTTTGATGATTTTTGTAACTGCTTTTATGGGCATTATTGGTGGTATTGATGATTATTTAAAAATTTCAAAAAAAAATAAAAAAGGTTTAAAAGGGAAGTTTAAGGTAGTGGGTCAAATTATTGTAGGATTAGTAGTGACATATGTGATTGTTGAAAATGATTCAGTTGTTGTTAGAGAATTTTTAGAACCAATTAATCAAGAAACAATATCTAGAGGAATTCAACATAATGATACAAAAGATTTGATTACTACGATTCCTTTTGTGAAAGATAATGAATTTAGGTATGAGTGGTTACTACCTTCTTTTTTAGATAACTATTCCTGGATTATATATGCTTTGGTAATAATTTTTATTATAGTTTCTGTATCAAATGGAGCAAATATTACGGATGGTTTAGATGGTCTTGCTGCTGGATTATCAGCGATTATAGGAATTACTTTATCAATATTTTGTTATTT
Organism: Bacteroidota bacterium; assembly: GCA_036166735.1. Classification (GTDB taxonomy): domain Bacteria; phylum Bacteroidota; class Bacteroidia; order Cytophagales; family MED-G16; genus JAPYTU01. The sequence continues at coordinate 20,347 of JAYZHG010000030.1, forward strand.
ATCAGGAAATATAATTTTTTCAGATTATTTAAATATTCTTTACATTCCTAATTCAGGAGAATTAGTGATTTATTCCTTTGCTTTTGTTGGTGCTTCTATAGGATTCATATGGTATAATTCCTATCCTGCTCAAGTATTCATGGGAGATACTGGTAGTTTATCAATAGGTGCAATTATTGCAGTTCTTGCTATAATTATAAAAAAAGAGTTACTTCTCCCTATTTTATGTGGTGTTTTTTTAATTGAAAATTTGTCTGTTATTATTCAAGTATTTTATTTTAAAATGACAAAAAGTAAATCTGGTGAAGGAAAGAGAATTTTTCTTATGGCTCCACTTCATCATCATTATCAAAAAAAAGGAATTCATGAGACTAAAATAGTTGCAAGGTTTTGGATGGTTGGAATACTACTAGCAATTTTAACATTGGCAACTTTAAAACTTAGATAATATATGTTGACTTGGATTAGATATAATATCAAAGGAGATAAATGGATATGGTTAATTGCAATTGTTTTATCAATTATTGGATTGTTATCAGTTTATAGCGCAACAAGTTTACTTGCGTTTCAGAATAAAGGAGGAAATACTGAATTTTATTTATTAAAGCATTTTATGCTTATATCATTCAGTTTTATTGCAATGTGGTTTGCTCATAAAATTGATTATAAGTATTATTCTAAAATTGCATTAATAGGTTTATACATCTCATTACCTCTTTTGTTCTTTACATATAAATTTGGTGTGAATATTAATGAGGCTTCAAGATGGATTAGTATACCTATTATAAATATTGTTTTTCAGCCATCAGATTTAGCTAAGCTTTCTTTGATTATTTATTTATCAAGCTTTTTAGCTAAGAAACAATATGATTTAGAAAATAAAAAAACTCTATTTATGCCGTTCATTTGGATAGGATTAATTTGCTTATCTATTGCACTTACAAATTTATCTACAGCTCTTATATTAGGAGCAACTTCAATATTGCTTATGTTTATTTCAAGAGTAAAAATTACACATCTATCACTGTTGATTTTATTTGTTTTATTCAGTGGAGGAATAGCACTTTTAGCAGGTCAAAGAGGATATACTGCAGTGAGTAGAGTTGAAGACTTTATAAATAAAAAAAATATTCCATATCAGCTTGAGCACGCATATATAGCTGTTTCAACCGGTGGATTTTTTGGGAAAGGACCCGGTAATAGTAATCAAAAAAATTTTTTACCACAGTCTTCTTCAGATTTTATTTATGCAATAATTATAGAGGAGTATGGGTTTATTGTGGGGGTATCAATTCTTATTCTGTATTTAATTTTACTTTATAGAGGATTAAGAATATTTATTAATTCAGATAGACCATTTGGTGGTTTATTAAGTGCAGGATTAAGTTTTTATCTTGTTATACAGGCAATTACAAATATGTCTGTTGTTGTTGGATTACTTCCAGTTACCGGTATCACTTTACCTTTAATAAGTATGGGGGGAACATCTCAATTATTTACGGGTATTACTTTAGGGATTATTTTAAGTATAAGTAGACATAATTCTATGGAAGAAGAAAATAATTATTCATATGGGTATTAATAAAAAAATAAAAATCATTTTATGCGGAGGAGGAACAGGTGGTCATATTTTTCCAATGTTATCTATAGCTGACGAAATAAAAAAACAAAACAATAAATCCGAAATTTTGTTCGTAGGCTCAAAAGATAGAATGGAGATGCAAATAGTTCCTAAATATAATTACCCTATTAAGGGTCTTTGGATTTCGGGAATTAAAAGATCATCGTTTTTATTGAATGTGATTTTTATAGGTATTCCTTTTATATTAAAAAATATATCTCTTCCTTTTAAAATCCTTCATTCGTTAATTAAATCTTTATTTATTTTAATTCAATATAGACCTGATATAGTTGTTGGATTTGGAGGATATTCATCTGGACCATTTTTGTTAGTAGCATCTTTATTAGGTTATAAAACTGCTATACAAGAACAAAATTCATTTCCTGGTTACACAAATAGAATTTTAAGTAAGAAAGTAAATGTAATTTTTGTGGCATTTGAAAATTTGGAGAAGTATTTTAAAAACAATCAAGTTTTTAATTTAGGTAATCCAATTAGAAGTTCAATTAAATTAAATAATAAATCAGGATATAATCATTTTGGTTTGGAAAGAAATAAGAAAACTATTTTAGTTGTTGGGGGAAGCTTAGGAGCTAAAAGTATAAATGAAAGTATTTTAACAAATTTATCTTTAATTAGAGAATCATCATTTCAATTAATTTGGCAAACTGGTTCAAATTATTATAATGTTATACAATCAAAAAAATTAGAATCAACTAATATTAAAATTTTACCTTTTATTGATAGGATGGATTTAGCTTATTCTGTAGCAGATGTTATTATTTCTAGAGCTGGTGCTATTGCTATTTCTGAATTGTGTGTAGTGGGAAAACCTCTTATTTTAGTCCCTTCTCCAAATGTTGTTGATGATCATCAAACAAAAAATGCTCAAGATGTATTAACAAAAAAAGCATGTTTGGTTGTTAATGATTATAAAGCAAAAGACATTTTGTTGACAGAAGTAATAAATTTATTAAATGATAATAATAAACTTATGCTGATTTCATCTAATTTAAAGGAATTAGCTAAACCAAATGCATCCAAGAATATTGTGAATGAATTATATAACTTATTATGATTAAAATTTTAAAAAATTTTGTTTATATACTTACA
>JAYZHG010000031.1:0-12509 GCA_036166735.1 Bacteroidota bacterium
ATTAAAATTATTGTAATTTTTCTGGAGTTTATAACTATTTTAACGTAAAATATTAATAGTTAAAAGTATTTTTATAAATGGAAGAAGTTAATCAAACATTTTCGCTTATTGAGAACAAAAAATTTGATGTTCTCGAATTAAGTACAATTCTTCTAATTCTCGCATCCCTATTTTCTATAATAAATTTAAGAATGCTAAAATTTCCTATGACCATAGGACTTATGATACTAGCTATAGCATTATCTATAAGTATATTATTAATTGGATATTTTTTTCCATCTATGCTAAATCTAGCATATACTATTACAGAAAGTTTTGATTTTAACTTTGTTCTATTAAATGTTATGCTACCATTTTTTTTATTTGCTGGAGCTATTTCAATTAATGTTCATCAATTAAGAAAAGACAAAATCACTATTTTATTGCTTGCATCATTTGGTGTCTTGTTTTCCACATATGTTGTAGGAGGACTTACTTTCTTTTTGATATCCCAACCAATATTTGGATTATCTTCATTAGACATAACATACATTGACTGTCTTTTATTTGGTTCACTAATTGCTCCTACCGATCCTATTGCCGTATTATCAATTGTAAAGAAAATGAATTTATCGCCAGTAACTGAAACAAGAATTGCAGGAGAGTCACTATTTAATGATGGTATTGGTGTAGTAGTTTTCCTTACTCTTTTAGGAATTAAAACTTCAGGAGATGCAGTAACAGTTCAATCTATAGGTTCTCTATTTTTCACAGAAGTAATTGGAGGATTAGCACTTGGAGCATTAATTGGGTATTTAGGATTAAAACTTGTAAGATATATAGAAAATGAGCATGTAGAATTAGAAGTTTTAATAACACTATCTATGGTTTTGCTTGTCTCAGTTGTAGCTACTAGATTCCATCTATCAGGTCCACTAGGAGTTGTAATTCTAGGACTTTACTTAAACAAACATGTTAAGGAAGATGGTGTTAATGGTATTTCTGAAATGGCAATGGGTGATTACGTTTATAAATTTTGGCATCTGCTTGATGAGACTCTAAACGCAATACTTTTTATCCTCATAGGGCTAGAGATTATACTTCTATACGAAAGTTTTAATCTGACTTACATTATCATTTCGGTTATAGTAATTTTTCTAGTTGTAACTGCAAGATATATTGGAGTTTCAATTCCTATTGTAATACTATCTCAATTCAAGAATTTCGAAAAAAATACTGCAAAAATAATTACATGGGGAGGTCTAAGAGGTGGATTGAGTATAGCACTTGCACTAAACCTTCCTGAAACTATGGGTGATGTTAAATCTTTAATATTAATCCTAACTTATGCGGTGGTATTGTTCACTATCCTTGTCCAGGGTCTGACAATGCAAAAAATAATAAAAAGTAAATTTTGAAAATTCGATATCATCTTTGTTGTAGACTTACTCTCTATCTTTTGAGTCAATAATTATAGTTATTGGACCATCATTAACCAAGCCTACCTTCATATCTGCACCAAATTTCCCAGTCTGAATACTAATTCCAAATTTTTCTTCTAAAGCCGTTATAAACTTTTGATACATATCATTAGCAAAATCAGGCTTTGCTGCCTTTATAAATGAGGGTCTGTTACCTTTCTTTATAGATGCGTGTAATGTGAACTGACTTATCAAAAGAATATTCCCATCTACATCCAACAGACTATTATTCATCTTATCATCCTTATCTCTAAATATCCTAAGATTAATAATTTTTTTAGACATCCAGTCCAAATCATCGATAGTATCATCATCAACAAAACTTACAAATACAACTAAACCATGATCAATTAATCCAATTATTTTTTCTGAAACGGATACACTTGCTTCTTTAACTCTTTGAACTACTACTCTCATCAACTATTATTTTCCCACTCAAGAAATTTATCAATGTCCTCCTCTATTGATTCATATATCCATGCAATTAATGCAATATCATCTATCAGACCAGATAAAGGAATAAAATCAGGTATAAGATCAATGGGATATATAAAATAGATTAATCCAGCAACAATTAAAGTAATTGATTTCCAGGGAACATAAGTATATTTTCCAGAAGAATATGCATTTAGTAATCTTATAAAGACACGTAAATAAGAATTTAATTTACTTGTTGTTTTTTTATCATTTGACAATTTCTTTAATTTTTTAAGAACATCATCAATAAGTTCTTTCAACTTTTTATCATCTTGAATAATGATTTTAGCTTTAGATATATACTCTTTTAAAGATTTTGATTTATTCATTAATTTCTCTTTCTGTTTCCAATAAAAAAGTAGAATTATTTATTTCACCTTTTATTTTTGGTTTTAATTTAATAATCTCAATAGTACATGAACTGATTTGATAAAATTCTAAATATATATTTTTTGATATTTCATAGGCAGCAGTTTCAATAAGATTAAAAGATTTATTCATTACTAATTCAATTGTTCTATAAACTAATTCATAATCTAAAGCTCTCTTAATATGATCATCAAAATTATTATTATTTATATTCAAAGATATATTTATAATAAATTCATTGCCATTTAACTTCTCAAAATCATGCACACCAATTTTTGAATTAAATTTCAAACCATTAAGAGATAATAGTGATTTATTAATTTTCATCGAATGTATCAAAAAATGATTTTTGATTTCCTAAAGATGGAGAATTTGTTTTTTTTGACTCATCGTTGTCTTTGGAATCCCTACTATTTTCATCTTTTTCCTCTTCACCTTCATCTTGCATATTATCTTCCAATTTATCATTCAAATCGACTTTTTCAACTAATTCTCCTAAAATTTCTTTTTCAGTATCAATGTCAACTTCCTCATTAATATTTTCTTCTTTATCATCAATTTCTACATCTTCTTCTTCAACAATAACATTTGATTCATCAACGTTTTCATTAAACTGTTGACTATCATCATCTTCATTAATTTCAATATCTAATTCCACATCATTTGATAAATTCTCTTCGGAATTAATTTCATCTAAATCATTATTTTCAGAATTTAATAATCCATTAGTAAATTTCTCTAAATCATCTATTTTATTATCATAATTAAATTCAGAATCATTATTAAATTTGCTTAATGTATCATTAGTTAAATCTGATAAACTTTTTAACTCATTAAAAAATTTATTTTTTAAAGCTGTTAAAGATTCAAATTCTTTTTTAATTTTTAAGACCTCTTCTTTAGAATCACTTATTATTTGTTTTGTTTCTAATTCTGCTTTATGTAAAACTGACTCTGCCTTTAAATTTGCATTATTAATTGTCTTCTCACATTCCAATTCTGAATTCTTTAAAATCAAATCGGCATCTTTTTGAGCTTGATCATTTATCTTAAGACTTGCATCTTCTGCTGTTTTTAGAGTTGAAATTAAAGAACTTTCTACATTTTTAAATTTATCAGATTCATTTTTATAATCAGAAATTTTTTCTTTTAAATGAATTATCTCTTTCTCTAAAATCTCAAATTCTTTTGACAATATAAGCAAGAAATTATTTACTTCATTTTTATCATAACCCCTAAAAACAGAATTAAATTTCTTATTAGATATATCTCCAGAATTTATATTTTCCATAATATGATTAATTTAAAAAAAAATCACAGAATTATTTAATAATTTTATATTAATTCAATGGGAATCATAAAAACAATTTATCCAAATAAAAATTCTATAGTCATTATATGGAAAATAAATGAGTCATTATCTGTATTACAAAACATGACAAAAGAAAAATCAAAAATCAAAAATATTATTAAACAAAAAGAATTTTATGCATCTAGAATCTTAATTAAAAATTTATGTAAATCATTGAATATTAGATATTATGGTACAATAAAAAACGATTCTGGCAAACCCTACCTAAAAAATAGAACTGAAAATATTTCTATATCACACTCATTTCCTTATGTAACAGGAATACTAAATAAAGAAAAAAAATGTGGTATTGATATAGAAAAAATTCAAAAAAAAATTTTAAAAATTAATCATAAATTTTTAAGCGAATCAGAATTAAATAAAATAAAAAACAATACTAAAAAAAACACAATCTATTGGACTGCAAAAGAATCATTATACAAACTTAAAGGTGAATTTTTAAGCTTTAAAAATGATATAAAAATTATTGAATTAAAAAATTCATTTAATATTTACGGAAAAGTATTATCAAAAAGAATCCCATTAAAAGTTGAAGAAATTGATAACTATATTATTACCTATACTAATTAAGTTTCTTCTGTTTTTTCAAATCTCTTTCAATTTTCTTTCTGCTCTTACCTAATGGAGCAAAAAAATGTTTTGGATTTTCATTAATATGAGAGAGTAATTTATCAAGATCAAATGCAGTTTTATTAAGATTATTATATAAAGAATCATCAGCCAATAACTTTGATAAAGTACCTTTTCCAGAATCTATATCATCAAAAACACCATTGATTGAAGTTATCAAGATATCAATTTGACTAAATGTATTTTCAAAATCTACACTATTTAATTTATTAACGATTGATTGAGCGCCATCTAATAATGGATCTATTTTTTCAATTTTTTCAGACAAATCTTTAGACAAATCGTTAAGATTATTTAGAGTATTAGTTATCGTACTTTTATTAGATTCTATTAATTCATTTGAATTTGTTAAAACATCATTCAAATTATCTAGCGTATTTGAAATCATATCTCCACTTCCTTTAAGGCTAGAAAGTAAATCATTTAATCTACTTATAGTTATACTTATATTATCTGTTATTGGAGTAGCTTTTTCTAAAAGTTCAGAAAGTCCTCTATCAACTTCTGCAATTATTGTATCCCCTTCATTTAGAGGGTTTAATACATCATGAATAGATAAAATTATAGCTTTACTTCCTAAAAAATCATTGCTACTTAAAGTGGCAACACTGGATTTATCAATAATCAAATCTTCATCAATATCCATAGTAACCAATATCTTATTATTTTGACTTTGAAGTATTTTTATATCGCTAACTCTTCCGACTGAATATCCATTTACAATTACTGGATTAGCCACAACTAAACCATCAACATTATTATATATAGCATAATATTGCTTAACAGGAGAAAAAAAATCAATTCCTTTTAAAAAATTCGATCCTAAATAAAATAATACAAGACCAACAAGGCCAATTATTCCAACTTTAATTTCTTTATTCATACAACAAATCTAATTAATTTGACTCTAAATAGTTCTTATAGTCCCTTATTGCTCTAAATATAGCTGATGCAATATATACTTGATGAGTTTTGTTATTCAACTTCTTTTCTTCCTCTAAATTAGTTATATAACCCGTTTCAATTAATATGCTTGGCATAGTAGTATTCCATAACACTTGAAAGGGAGCTTGCTTAACACCTCTTGACCTAATTCCTACTCTTTTTGAAAACTGCTCCTCAATTAAATTTGCTAAAATTGTACTGTTATCAATCTTTGCTTTTTGAGTTAAACCCAACAACATAACAGATTCTGACGAGTTTGGATTAAAATCTTCATACGTTTCCTTATAATTTTCTTCAAGAAAAATTGAAGAATTTTCTCTTTTTGCAACATTGAAGTTTGCATTAGACTTACTTAAACCCATAAGATAAGTTGTTGAACCATTTACAGAAGTATTTGCAAATGAATCACAATGAATTGAAATAAATAAATCTGCATTATTTTTATTTGCTATTTCAGCTCTTTTATATAGAGAAGGAAAGCTATCATCATTTCTAGTATATATTATTTTTATGCCAGGTAAATTTTCTTTAATTATTCTACCTAGTTCTAAAGAAATTGGTAAAGTTATATTTTTTTCATATGATTTTTTTCCTATCGAACCAGGATCTTTTCCACCATGTCCAGGATCAATAACTATAGTTTTTAACTTATACTGTGAATAGCAATTAGAGTTAAAAGAAGTTAAAAAGAGTATAAAAACTAATAAAATGAATGTATTAAAATATCTCATTTTTTAATAATTAACATTATTGAAGATAAATTTGCATTAGATTTTAAAATTATTAAAAAAATAATAAATTAATAAAATTGAAATATATCATTACATATTTTGTTTTTTTATTTCCAATCTTAATATTTTGTAAAACTAAGAATAATTCTACAAACATTATTAATGAATCTGATACAATTTCAAAACAATTAGATTCACTAAAATCTGATAGTGAAATCGAAACTACTATCAATTATAATGCTAAAGACTCAATTTATTATGATTTAAAAACCCAAATAATAAAATTATATGGCAATTCTAGTATTGATTATGGTAATATCAATTTAAAAGCTCATGAAATTATAATAGATTGGAATGCGCAAACTCTTGATGCTAACTTCATGAGAGATTCAATAGGTTTAAAAATAGGAAAGCCCATTTTTACAGAAAATAACCAATCTTATGAAACAGATAAAATAACATATAATTTTAATTCGAAAAAAGCGATAATATCAGGTATCGTTACTCAACTTGACGATGCCTATATGCAAGGTGAAAAAGTTAAAAAAAATGAATTGGATGAATTATATATTCATGATGCAAAATATACTACTTGTAACTTAGCAGATCCACATTTCCACATTGCAACAAAAAAATTAAAAGTTGTTCCTGGAAAAAAAGTTATATCCGGACCATTTCATTTAAAATTTGGAAATGTGCCAACTCCATTAGGATTTATATTTGGTATGTTTCCACAACCAAAAGAAACAGTTTCTGGAATCATAATGCCTAGCTACGGAGAAGAAAAAAGAAGAGGGTTTTACCTTAGAGAAGGAGGTTATTATTTTGCAATAAATGATTATTTTGATTTAAGATTAACTGGAGATATTTATTCAAAAGGGAGTTATGGAGCTACGATTGCAACAAATTACAAAAAAAGATATGCATATAATGGAAGTCTTAAGTTTAATTATAATAAATCAAAAACTGGTGAAATAGAAAGTCCTTTTGAATCAAATGATTTTTCATTTTCTTGGACACATACTCCCAGTTCAAAAGGTAGATCAAGCAGATTTTCATCTTCTGTAAACTTTCAAACAAACTCATATAATCAAAATAAAAATTTAGTACAATCAAATTTCAATCAAAGTATAAATGCTCAATTCAATTCTAGCATCTCATACTCTAAAACATTTAAGGGATCTCCATTTAACATCTCCACTAACTTGAGACATTCTCAAAATGTTCAAAATAAAAAGGTTAATTTGACTTTACCAGATCTAAGCTATAATATGAGCAGAATTTATCCCTTTAAAAATATGGGTAAATTAGGAAAAACAGCTCTTGGAAAAATTAGCATAAGTCATAGATTTACTGGTAAAATTGAATTAACTAACGGTTCTTCTTCTAGTTCTTTAAACTCAATAAATATTATCAATTCATCAGACTCATTTAACCAACAAATAGATTTTAATATGCAAAATATTAATACAATAATTGATAGATCAAAAATTGGAGGGAAACATACAATACCGATTTCTACATCTTTTAATATTTTAAAATTTTTTACTGTTAGTCCAAGTATTAATTATAATGAAATATGGTATCTTAAAAAATTAAATTATACATATAATGAAGTTGAAAATGGTATAGAAATTGATACTACAAACAGTTTTTCAAGAGCATGGTCTTATAACACTGCCCTATCTTTGTCCACAAGAATATATGGTACTGTTTTCTTTAAAAAAGGAAAAATTAAAGCTATAAGACATGTAATAACCCCTGAGATATCTCTAACTTACAGTCCAGATTTTACTCAAAAAAAATATGGATATTATGAAAATATTCAAATAAATAATGAAGGAGAAACAAGACTTCTTAGCAAATATGAAAATTTTCTATATGGTAGTCCTAGAATTGGAAGTTCAGCATCTATGAATTTTTATATAGGAAATAATTTAGAAATGAAAGTTATAGATGAAAACGATACAATTTCAGGAACAAAAAAGATTAAAATCTTTGAAAATTTATCTTTTTCAGGAAATTATAATTTTTTAGCTGATTCTTTTCAACTAAGTCCTATTAGGTTTAATACAAGAACTTCATTTTTTAAAAGATTAATTAATGTAAGTCTAAGTGGAACTATAGATCCTTATGCTTATATGCTTGATAGTATTAGTGAAACAAATCAAATATATCAGAGAAGAATTAATGAACTAGCAATAAAGAATAATCAAGGTTTAGGTTCATTAGCATTTATTAATATGGCACTTGGTATGAGATTTTCTGCTAAAGACTTTCAATCTCCTGAAGAAGAGGATGAAAAAGAATCTAGATTTGGCACTAGACGAGAAATTGATTACATAAATTCTAATATTGCTGAATACGTAGATTTTAATGTTCCTTGGTCAATAAATGCAAGTTATAATCTTAATAGAAGAAAAATAGGTTATAATGATCCAGTAATAACTCAAACAATTACCATGTCAGGGGATATAAGCATATCAGAAAAAACAAAAATATCAATGAGATCAGGATATGATTTTAAAAATAAAATGTTAACACAAACCAGCATTAATGCAACAAGAGATCTTCATTGTTGGAGAATACGCTTTAATTGGGTTCCCTTTGGTAGATTTCAGTCTTATAATTTAAGCATCAGTGCAGTATCAGCTCTTCTACAAGATTTGAAATTAGAAAAAAGAAGTAGGTTCTTTGATAATCTCTAATTATTTTCTGGTTTCATTTGAGGAAAAAATAAAACATCCTGAATTGAATCAGAATTAGTTAATATCATAGTTAATCTATCTATACCAATTCCTATTCCGGCAGTAGGAGGCATCCCATATTCTAATGCAGTAAGGTAATCTTCATCTAATACCATTGCCTCATCATCTCCTAAATTACCTAGTTTTACTTGATATTCAAATCTTTTTCTTTGATCAATTGGATCATTTAATTCAGAAAAAGCATTACAAATTTCTTTACCGTTACAGATTAATTCAAATCTTTCGACTAAACCTTCTTCAGAACGATGTTTTTTTGCTAAAGGTGACATCTCTATTGGATAATCAGTTATAAAAGTAGGTTGAATTAAATTAGGTTCACATTTTACACCAAATATTTCATCAATAATTTTACCCTTTCCCATACTTTTATCAACTTTAATTTTAAATTTTTTGCAAACTTTAATTAATTCGTTTATATCCATTTTTGATACATCAATTCCTGTAAATTTCTGAATCACACCATACATAGTATATCTCTTCCATGGTTTCTTAAAATTTATTTTATTTCCAGAACATATAATTGTAGAACTATCATTTATTTTTAAAATAATTCTATTAAACATACCTTCAACAAAATCCATCATCCACAAATAATCTTTATAGGCAACATAAAACTCGCATTGAGTAAATTCAGGATTATGAAATCTAGACATTCCCTCATTTCTAAAATCTTTTCCAAATTCAAAAACACCATCAAAACCTCCAACAATAAGTCTTTTTAAATATAATTCATTAGCTATTCTCAAAAAAAGAGGTATATCCAAACTATTATGATATGTTTTAAATGGTCTAGCAGATGCACCACCATAGATAGGTTGTAAAATTGGAGTTTCAACTTCTAAATAATTATTTTCATTTAAAATATTTCTTATTTCATTAATTATTTTAGACCTTTTAATAAAAATATCTTTTGATTCAGGATTTACTATTAAATCCACATATCTTCTTCGATATTTCAACTCCTTATTACTAAATGCATCATAAGTTGTTTTATCTCCTTTAGCATCAGTAACTTCTTTTACTACAGGTAAGGGCCTAATTGATTTAGACAATATTTTTAAATCGGTAACATGAATAGTTATTTCTCCCATCTTTGTTAGAAAAGCATAACCTTCAATACCTATTATGTCTCCAAGATCTAACTTCTTTTTAAATAATGTATTATATAAAGTTTTATCCTCAGAAGGACATATATCATCTCTTCGAACATAAATCTGAATTCTACCCTTAGAATCTTGAATCTCTGCAAATGAAGCAGATCCCATTATTCTCCTTGACATCAATCTACCAGCTATTTTAACCTCATTAAAGTTTGATTTTTTTTCATCAAAATTATTTTTAATTTCGTCTGATGATGAATTAATAGCAAAAATTTCTGAAGGATATGGGTTTAATCCTAATTGAATAATATCTTCTAGAGATTGCCTTCTTTGATGTTCTTGTTCACTTATGCTCATGGTATTAATTTAAATCTTTTCTTCTATTTATTTCATTTTTTATCAAAGTATATTGCCTGTTACTTTGGCCTTTCACAGAACTATTCTCATTAGCTCTACGAATCAAATATGGTATAGTTTTCTCAATAGGACCAAATGGAATCAATTTAATTACATTATAACCCAAATTAGCCAATGTAAAAGAAATATTATCACTCATTCCATAGAGCTGAGAAAACCAAACTCTTTTATCATTTTTAGAAAGCTTTTTACTATTTAACAGGTCCATTAATTTAATACAAGATTTTTCATTATGACTACCTATCCAAAGAGATATATGATCTATTTTGTTAATGCAATATTCAACAGAACTATCAAATTCATTATCAGTCTCTTTTTTAGAAACATGAATAGGACTAGAATAATTAAATTCTTTAGCTCTTGATCTTTCTTTTTCCATATATGCTCCTCTGACTAATTTCACTCCAAACTTATAATTATTACTAAGAGAAATTTTATAATTCTCTTCTATATTTTTAAGAGTATGAATTTTATAACATTGATAGGTTAAAAATATATTAACAGTTTTTATATTATATTTTTTCATCAAATTACAGGTCGTATCATCAATAGCTTTTTGAATCCAACTTTCTTCTGCATCAATTAAAATCTTAACATTATTATTTATTGCACATTCACACAATTCATTAAGCCTATAATAAAAGTTTTTATATTCAAGGTTACTATATGTCATTTCTCCATTAGAAACTTTTTCTAATGTTTCTAATGATACTAACCCACTACACTTAATTGCTATAAAAGGAAGTTTTAATTTTCCCAAATAATTAATAATTTCAATAGAATCATTTTTGTAATTTTCAAATCCTTTAATAGTAGATTCGCCTTCAACAGAATACTCAGGCATTGCAAAAATATTATACTTCGAAAGCGTTTGAAATGTTTTTTTACATTCATCTAATGTTTCTCCACCACAAAAGTGATTAAATATAGTTTTTTTGATCACTTTCTTTAAAGGCAAATGCATTTTTAAAACCAGCATTAAAAAGAAATTTCCTAATTTCGTCAAAAATGAATAATCCAAAATAGAAAAAAGAAAATAAGCTTTTTTTAATTCAACATCACTTTTATTAGAAAAAGCCAATTCTGTGTTATTAAATAAGTTTTTGTTAGTTTTGCTCACTATTGTTTATTCTTTTAATAGATTTTAGCAAAAATATAATAGAAATGTCCAAAAACTTAAACATTGAGCCTATTAATAACTGGATTAAGATTGAAAAAAATCCATTAATTGTCTCTGGACCTTGTAGCGCAGAAACTTACGATCAATTATTTGAAACATGTAAACAATTAAAATCTTATGGAATTAACCTTATGAGGGCTGGGGTATGGAAACCTAGAACTCGACCAGGAAGCTTTGAAGGTAATGGAGAAGAAGCATTAAAATGGATTTCTGAAATTAAAAAAGAGCTTGATATAAAATTTACAGTTGAAGTTGCTAACACAAATCATATAGAACTTTCTCTTAAATACGATATAGATATATTATGGATTGGTGCAAGAACTACTGTTAATCCTTTTTCTGTACAAGAAATTGCTGATGCTATTAAAGGTACAAATACACCAATTTTTATAAAAAATCCTATAAATCCTGATCTTTCACTATGGATGGGGGCTATAGAAAGAATTAATAAAGTTGGAATTAATAAAATAGGAGCCATCCATAGAGGGTTTTCAACTATGGGTAGTACTAGATACAGATATGCTCCTCTTTGGAATATAGCGATTGATTTAAAAAGTAACTTTCCAGAATTACCCATAATATGTGACCCTTCTCATATATGTGGAAACAGAGAAATGATACTAGAAACCTCTCAAAAGGCATTAGATCTTGGTTATGATGGACTAATAATTGAATCCCATATTGATCCTGAGAATGCATGGAGTGATGCAAAACAACAAGTAACTCCAAAAGTTTTATCTAGTATGATCAAAAAACTAGAAACAAAAAATAAAAATGAGAAAAACAATACATATAAACATCTTTTAAATGAATTAAGAGAACATATTGATGATGTCGATAAAGAAATTATTAATGTATTAGCTAAAAGAATTGATTTGGTTGAAAAAATCGGTGAATTTAAAAAAGAACAAGAACTAACTTCATTTCAGGTTAAGAGATGGAATGAAATAACCAAATCAAGAATTAATTGGGCAAAAGATAAAAATTTAGATGAAAATTTCATCAAAAATTTATATAAATTAATTCATTTAGCTTCTATTAATGCTCAAAATAAAGTAAT
>JAYZHG010000032.1:0-25568 GCA_036166735.1 Bacteroidota bacterium
CCAAAAACCAAAGTAAATTCTCCTCGTCCCAAAAATTGTTTGTTTTGCCAACCTTCTTTGTCATCATAAACAGCCATTCTTGGAAAAAACTGAGCAATAGTATAACTATAATTATTATCTTCTGGAAAATATTCATAACCACCCCTTCCTCCTAATTTCATTCTATCGTTAATTGTATATGACCAATCAATATTAAAAGAAAAGGATTCTCCTGAGGCTAATGGTTTTTCTAGATTAATTCTCATCATAGTTTTAATGATATTGAACGAAAGGGGTTTATTTGAGGTGTTGATAACTTTATGTATTTTAAAGCCACCATCATAACGTTCTCCAGAAGAATTAGTATATTCATTTGTAATCGATTGAAGCCTTGCTCCATTCATAACATTGCTCATTTTATTAGGGGTAACCAAGGGTGTTTCAGAATCTTGTGCTCTAATGTTTTGGTCAAGCTGAACCCATAAATAAGTGAGAACATCGGGAGAATTATTATAATATGTAATATTTTCAGATCCAGTAAGAATTTGATTTTCATCATTAATAGTAACCTTTATTTTATAGTCAGCTTTTTGTTGCCAGTAATCTATCCCAGGTGCTCCTGATGCTGTTCTGTAGTTATTAGGCGATGGTAAGATTGTCCCTAATTGTTCAAATTTCTTTTCCCATTTTCCTTGACTTAAAACAAAAAAAGGAGAAAATAATAGTGTAATAAATATTGTTATAATTTTCATAGGAGTTAGTTTATATTTTACCAAAATTTAGCATTGGTGATTAAAAGCAAACTTATTCCTAAAATTAATGAAGATACAAACAAAATCCATTCATTCCTTTTGGAAAAAAAGATTTTTGAAAAAATAAACCCAACAAACAAAAAAAGTAGTACTATAACTATTTGACCAATTTCAACCCCGATGTTAAAAGAAAAAAGTTCTAATAAAATGTTATCTCCAATTAACAAAGCTTTTAAATAATTTGAAAAACCCAAACCATGAATTAATCCAAAAAAAAGAGCTAAATAATAATTAAGATTACCTCCCCCTAATAAAGTTTGATTTCTTTTTCGAATATTATTAATCGCCGTTATCGCTATAGTTAAAGGAATAGCAAATTCAATAATTTTTTGATCATATTGTATAAGGTTGAGTGTAGATAAAATTAATGTTAAGGTGTGCCCTACAGTAAAGGCGGTTATAAGAATTATAATTTTTTTAATCATTTTTATATCATAAATAACGGTTAAAACCACTATAAACAATATGTGGTCTAAAGCTTGGTAGTTAATTATATGATCAAAGCCAATTTCAAACCATGTTTTGAATTCTTGCATTTTGTTGTTTTAGATAACAATTGATTGTTAAATTTATTAAAAAATATAATAATATGTATCCTCTTTTGGTTAACCTAGCTCTTTTTTTTATTCATGATTTTTTTGTTAGCGTCTCTTATATTGAATATGATGATCAAAGAAATGCAATTGAGGCACACAAAAAAATTTTTTTTGATGATTTTGAACAAACACTAAAAAAACAATCTTTAAATGAAGATTTTGATATTTTAAAATCAAATCAGGTGTTGGTTGATGATTATATAAAGGATTATTTAACAAATAATATTGAATTTGTTATTAATGATAAACAATATGATTTTGAATATTTAGGCCATGAATATGAAGATGGAATGATTAATTGTTATTTTGAAATCAAAAAAATCAAAAAAATCAAAAAAATCAAAATAAAAGATACTTCTTTGTTTGAAACATTTGAAGGACAAGAAAACCTTATATATTTTCAAGCCAATCAAAAACTAACAACAATTAGGTTAAAAGATCCTATCTTGTTTCATGAAATTATTATTAAATAAACTAATCCTATAATTATGAAAAAATTTTTATTTCTACTTCTGTTTTTCTTTTCTTTTCTTTTGTTTTCTCAAGTAAAAGATTCAGATGGTTTTTTAAAAGACATGTTAAAACATGAAGGCTTTATTGACTTTTATTGGGATGAATCCCAAGGAAAAATTTATTTAAATATATCTTCATTAAATCAAGAGCTTATTTATATTAATTATTTGTCTGCAGGGGTGGGATCTAATGATATAGGTCTTGATAGGGGACAAATAGGAGGAACTAAAATTGTTGCTTTTATTAAAAAAGGATCTAAGATATTAATGATTCAACCTAATTATAAGTTTAGAGCTATTTCAGAAAATAAAGACGAAAAAAAATCTGTAGAAGATGCCTTTGCTAGATCGGTTGTGTGGGGTTTTGATATTGTTGCTAGCAATAAAAACACTTATGTGATAGACGCAACCCCATTTCTTTTAAGAGATTCTCATGGTATTATTAATAGATTGAAAAGACAGCAACAAGGTAATTTTAATGTTGATAAAAAAAGCTCTTCTTTTGATAATTTAAATTCAAAAAATTTTCCATTTAATACAGAGTTAGAATCATTTCTTACTTTTAGAGGACAGGTAACGGGAAATGAATTAAGATCAGTGTCTCCTAATTCAGAGTCTTTTTCAGTAAGAACAAGACATTCGTTTGTTAAGTTACCTGATGACAATTATATTCCTAGAAAATTTGATTCAAGATCTGGATTTGGAGCTATTTCTTATTTTGATTATGCTTCTCCTATTAATGAATCAATCGAAAAAAAATTTATAAGAAGACATCGCCTACAAAAAAAATATCCTAACCAAGAAATAAGCGAACCAATTAAACCAATTGTCTATTATTTAGATAGAGGAGCGCCAGAACCTATAAAAGCTGCTTTAATTGAAGGTGCTTCATGGTGGAACGATGCTTATGAAGCAGCCGGATTTACAAATGCATTTCAAATTAAAGTTTTACCAGAAGGTGCGGATATGTTAGATGTTAGGTATAATGTAATTCAATGGGTACATAGGTCTACAAGGGGATGGTCTTATGGTTCTTCTGTTGTTGATCCAAGAACAGGAGAAATAATAAAAGGACATGTTTCCTTGGGTTCTTTAAGAGTAAGACAAGACTTTTTAATTGCTGAAGGATTGCTTAGACCATATAATAATAGTAAATCAAATAATTTAATGGAAAAAATGTCTATAGAAAGACTTCGACAGTTATCTGCACATGAAGTTGGACACACATTAGGTCTTTCTCATAATTATATTTCAAGCGCAAGGAACAGAAAAAGTGTTATGGATTATCCACACCCATTAATACAATTAAAAGACAATAAAATAGATCTATCTCAAGCGTATGATCATGGTATTGGCGATTGGGATAAGCTTGCTATAAATTGGGGGTATCGTGAATTTAATGTTAAAAACGAAGAAAAATATTTAGAAGAAATTCTTCAAGAAGGATACAAAGAAAAAATTTATTTTATAACTGATCAAGATTCTAGACCACAAAGTAGCGCCCACCCTAGATCACATTTATGGGATAATGGATACAGCGCTTCAGATGAATTAAATAGAATGTTGTTAATAAGGCGGTATATCTTAGATGACTTTTCTGATAATGCGATACAAAAAGGAGTGCCCATGTCGAATATAGAAGAGGTTCTTGTTCCTATGTATTTACTTCATAGATTTCAGATAGAAGCTGCATCTAAAGTTGTTGGCGGATTGGATTATTTTTATGCTATGAAGGGAGATGGGCAGTTGATTACAAAAATGCTTACTTTTGAAGAACAAAATAACGCTCTTAAAGCATTATTACATTCAATTAATCCGAAAAATTTAGTGCTTCCAGAGTCTTTACTTAAATTAATACCACCAAGGGCTTATGGTTATCCACGAACAAGGGAAACTTTTAAGTCTAAAACTGGGTTAACTTTTGATCCATTAACCGCAGCCGAAACAGCTACCGACATGACTTTATCTATGTTATTAAATCATGAAAGAGCATCTAGATTGATTGTATTAAAATCTAGAAACAATAATCAATTGGGATTAGACTATATGATAAAACAATTAGTAAATAATACAATTTTGAATACAAACACGTCTTTGAGTGGGTTAGAATTAGAAATACAAAAACTTGTAAACTATCGGGTTTTAAATCATATGTTTTTATTAGCTAATAACAAACGTACACACGAACAAGTTAATGCCATATTGTATTCTAATATATTTATGATAGCTAATAAATTAAGAGGGGGGGGTAAAAAAGATAAAACATTATCTTCACATCAAATATATCTGCTTCGAAAAATAGATCAGTTTTTAGATGGAGAGGTTGAATTATTTATTCCCAATTTTGTTAGTCCCCCCGATGGTTCTCCCATTGGATCGAATATTAATAATGGGTATAATTGTGGTTATTAATTATAATTTTGTTTCGTGACGAACAATTCCTGTTCCATCCACAATAATTTTGTTTTTCATATCAAATATTTGTGTTTTAAAAACACCAAAATGTTTGTCTTTTATTATTCTTATAAGTTCTATGTAAACATAATATTTGCGATCTGGATACAAAGGGTTTTTAAAGCTTAGGTTTTGGCTTACATGAATTGATCCAGAACCAGGAAATTTAGTTCCCATTACTTTTCCAAAGGAAGTCACAGAAAACAAACCGTGTACTATAGGTTTTTTAAATTTTGTTTTTGAGGCAAAATTTTTATTGATATGCAAGGGGTTTTTGTCTCCACTTAATTTAGCAAATTGATTGACCATTTCTTGTGTAATTATAAACTCTTCTTTATAAAATTCACCAATTTTAAGTTTCATTTCATTTTTTATTTAAATCTAAAAAATTTTCATATTTTGAAGCATAATTAGCTGGAATTGTTGATGAAATACTTGAAATGAAAAGAACAATTAAAGCAACTAACAATACGTCATTATAAATTATTTTAACAGGATAGTTCTCAACAATCGAACTGCTCATATTAATAGAAATTAAACCAAAAGTGTCTTGTAAATAACAAATTAAACAACCTATAATTGTTCCAAAAAAAACGCCTTTAATAGCTATTATAATTCCTTGAAAAATAAAAATTTTTTTAATTTGATTTTTGTTCCCTCCTAATGCATAAATAACTGAAATTTCTTTTTTCTTTTCAATGGCCATCATGCTTAATAGAAAGAAAATATTAAAAGAACTTAGAATAATTATTAATCCAAAAACCAAATAAACAACAAACTTTTCTGTTTGTAAAATCTTATATAATCCAGCCCTTTGCTGTTCTGTTGTAAGGACATTGAAAGAAGGGCCTATTATTTGTTGGATTTGATTTGCTGTGTTTTTTGTTGATGATGTGTTGTTGACTTTAATCTCATAAGACGACACCTTGTCTTTTTTATTAAATAATTTTTGAGCAAAATTTAATGAAGTGAAAATAAAATTATTGTCAAAATTATTTTCAATAGCAAAAACACCACTGGTTTTAAGCGATTTGGATTCATATAAATTTGTATTTAGTAGCCCGGGTTTAAGCTTAGAAGTTTCTTTTAATGCAAAAACTTTTAGATTTTGAAAATTGTTATTTGAACGTATAGCTAAAGCATATTTTATTCCCCTACCAACAACCGCATAGTCTAGATCGTTTTTTTTAAAATAAAACTCTCCTTCTACTAAATTTTTTTGAATTCTATTTTGATCAATAAAAGAGGGGCTAACACCTTTTATTTTTGCGACAACTTTATTATCATTAAGTGTTATTAATCCTTTATTTTCTAAAACGCCAGAGATTGTTTCAACATTATTTATGTTTGAAATTTTTTCAGAAAAAAGATCATCAAAATATTTGTTTGTTTTATTTTCTATTTTTATTTCAGGATCAAAGTCTGCATAAATTGATTTGAGCAAGTCTTCTAATCCGTTAAAAACAGAAAGCACAGTGATCATAGCCGCTGTTCCTATTATTAAGGTAATTATAGAGAGGAGTGACAAAAAATTTATGAATGTTTTTTTTTTGTTCGAATTAATAAATTTTTTAGCGATGAATAAAGAAAAACTCATTCTACTTTTATTTTGGTGGAATGTTTAAATTAGATAAAATGATATCGATTTTTGATGCTTGGTGCTCGCTGTTATCAATAATAAATTTTATTTCAGGTATTTTTCTTATTTTTTTTCCTATGCTTTTAGAAAGATAATTTTTAACATCGTATTTATTAGAATTAAGCACTTTTTCTATAAAGTCATTCTTATCGTGATTTAAAACACTAACAAATATCAAAGCAATGCTTAAATCTGACGATAGTTTGATTCCCATTATTGTAATAAATTCGTTTTTTAAAAAACCTTTCCCTTTCTTTATTAAATACTCATTTATAACCTGATGAATTAAGCTTTCATGTTTTTCAATTCTTGTTCTTTGCATGTATTGCTAACAATTAATTTTACTTACTCTATTTGTGTGTCTACCACCTTCAAATTTTTTAGACAAAAAAACATCAATTATTTTTTTTTGTGTTTTTTTGCTAACAAATCTAGCTGGTATACAAATAATGTTAGCATTGTTATGTGTCCTTGATAGAGATGCTATTTCTTCGCTCCAACAAATTGCTGCTCTTATGTTTTTGTGTTTGTTTGCTGCCATTGCAACTCCGTTTGCACTACCACAAACTAATACACCAATATGATTTTTAGACTGACTTACTTTTTGAGAAACCACATGAGCATAGTCTGGATAATCTGTAGGGTCATTATTGTGTGTTCCACAATCTTCAAAAGAAATCTTGTTAGAATCAAAATGTTGTATTAAGAGTTTTTTATATTCAAAACCAGCATGATCAGATCCAATAATTATTTTCATTAAGATTTTGGTTTTACTTTTCCTGAAATGAATATACTTATTTCATACAATCCTACCAAAGGTATCGCCATTACAATTTGACTAAAAGGGTCAGGTGGTGTTAAGGTTGCTCCAAATATTAAAATAATAACAATAGCATGACGTCTATATTGTTTGAGCATTTGTTTATTTACAACACCAGCCTTAGTTAAAAAGTAAATTACCATAGGCAGTTGAAATAATAGTCCAGAAGCTAATACTAACATGGAAATAGTTGAAACATAGGAAATTATATCAAACTCATTTAAAATGGAGGGGTCTATTTGATAGTTTGCTAGAAAATTTATAGAGATAGGGGTTAAAATGAAATATCCAAATAGTATTCCAACGAAGAACAAGAACGAAACATAAAAAGTTGCTCCTCTTGCAGCTTTTTTTTCATTGGCATATAACCCAGGGGAAATAAATCTCCAAAATTCCCAAAAAGCATAAGGAAAAGCACAAATTATCCCTATAATGAATGAAGAAGAAAGGTGCATCATAAATTGACCAGCCATTTGTCGACTTTGAATTATAAAAGGAAGTTCTGTGATACAAAAAGCAGACACATTGATTGTTTGACCGATATCACATAAAAAACGATATGTCCAAAAATCAGCTTTAGATGGGCCTAATAATATTATCCCAAAAACAATGTTTTTAGATAGAAACGCAATAATAGAAAAAATTAGAACCGCGCCTAAAGACCTTATAATATGCCATCTTAATTCTTCAAGATGACCTATGAAAGACATTTCTTGTTCTTTTTTCATTTATTTGTGAAGAGGAAATTTGTTTGTCCAATTATTTATTTCAGATTTAATTTCTTGGATTTTGTTTTTGTTTTCAACGTTTGACAAAACAATATCAATATAATTAACAATTTTTTTCATATCTTTTTCATTCATTCCTCTAGTTGTAACTGCAGCTGTTCCTATTCGCATTCCAGAAGTAATAAATGGTGATTGGGTATCGAAAGGAACCATGTTTTTATTTATTGTTATATCTGCAGAACCTAAAATGTCTTCTGCGATTTTTCCAGTTAAATTTTTGTTTCTTAAATCTATTAGCATTAAATGGTTATCAGTTCCTTTTGAAATTATATTATATCCTTTATTTAAAAAAGATTCTGACATTGCTTTAGCATTCTTTTTAACTTGTAGAATGTATTTAAAATATTTTTCCGATAACGCTTCTTTAAAAGCAACAGCTTTTGCTGCAATGATATGTTCTAGTGGCCCACCTTGTGTTCCTGGAAAAACACCGGAATCAAGTAAAGAAGAAATTTTTCTTGTTATTCCTTTTGGTGTTGTTATTCCAAAAGGATTATCATAATCTTGTCTCATCATAATAATCCCACCCCTTGGTCCTCTAAGCGTTTTATGTGTTGTTGATGTTACAACATGACAATATTCTAAAGGATCGTTTAGTAACCCCCTTGAAATTAAGCCAGCAGGATGAGCAATATCAGCAAGCACAAAGGCTCCACATTTATCTGCAACTTCACGAATTTGTTTATAATTCCATTCTCTACTATATGATGATGCTCCGCATATTATGAGCTTTGGCTTTTCTTTTTTAGCTGTTTCTTCAAGATTGTTATAGTCGATTAATCCATCTTTTTTATTCACTCCATAAAAATATGGTTTGTAGTATTTACCAGAAAAATTTACTGACGACCCATGTGTTAAATGTCCTCCGTGTGATAAATTAAATCCAAGAATTTTATCACCGGCCTTTAATAAGGCCAACATAACAGAAGCATTGGCTTGAGCACCAGAATGTGGTTGGACGTTTACCCATGATGCATTAAAAAGTTTTTTTAACCTTTCTCGACATAAATCTTCTATGTTATCAACAACAGAACATCCCCCATAGTATCTCTTGCCAGGTAAACCTTCCGCATATTTATTTGTTAGAATACTTCCGGCTGCAGCCATAACTTCATTAGAAGCATAGTTTTCTGAGGCAATAAGTTCAAGGCCATTAGTTTGTCGTACTCTTTCTTTTTCAATTAGATCAAATACTTTTTTATCTATCATTATACTTTATATTATTCATTATTTTAGCGGGATATTATTTAATTTGTATAATTAAACAAAACTTTTTATAAAAGTAATGAACATTGAAGAATTAAGGAGTAAAATTGATAAAATTGATACTCAACTTTTAAAGTTGTTAAAGGAAAGGATGGGAATTGTTGTTGATGTAGGAAAAATTAAAAACGCTTCAAAGGAAAATGTTTATAGGCCTGAAAGAGAAAAAGCTATTATTGATAGGCTTCTTGAAGAGGCTAAAGGAAAACTTGATGTTACATCGATTCGCGCAATATTTCAAGAAATTTTTGCCGCATCTAGAAACCTAGAACTTCCAGAGATAATATCTTATCTTGGCCCTGAAGGTAGTTTTACTCATCAAGCGGCTGAAAATAATTTTGGATCAACAAGTAATTATTTAGCATTAAATTCTATTAAAGCTGTGTTTAATTCTATTGAAACCAAAAAAGCAAAATATGGCATTATTCCACTTGAAAATAATCAAGAAGGGGTTGTTCAAGAAACGATTGATATATTAGGAAAAAGTAATCTGTTTGTTGTGGCAGAACTTCCCTTGTCAATAAGTTTTTCATTTGCAACTAGGTCTAAATCTGCTAAAAACATCACAAAAATTTATTCTAAAGACATAGCGTTTAAACAATGTAAAGACTTTATAGATGAATATTTTGATGATACCATAAAGTGTATTCCTGTAAATAGCACAAGTGCGGCAGTAAGATATGCTGATAAAGATAGAAATTCAGCATCTATTTGCTCAAGGTTTGCTGCAGTTCAAAGAGGTGTACCTATACTTTTTGATAATATTGAAGATTCTCAAAATAATCATACAAGGTTTATTATTTTGTCGAACAAATTAAATGACATTAAATCAGGAAGTGATAAAACTTCTATTTTAGTTAATCTTACAGACGGGTATGGGGTTTTGGTAAGTTTTCTTCAAGAATTTCATGACGCTAAAATTAATTTAACAAAATTGGAAAGTAGACCAGCAAAAAAAGGAACAGACTTTAAATACATTTTTTTTATTGATTTTGATGGACATTATTTGGATAATAATTTTCAAATGATTTATAAAAGGTATGAAAAAAACATTAAAATTTTAGGAAGTTTTGTGAAGATGATTTAATAGTTTGTTGCTTTATTATAGTTTTTCCAACGGTCTATTACTCCTAGAAAATCTTCTGGTAATTCTGATTCAAATATTACTTTTTGGTTAGTGGTGGGGTGAATAAAACCAAGACTTTTTGCGTGAAGACCTTGTCTTGGCATTAATTTAAAATTGTTTTCAACAAACTTTTTATAGTTTGTAAATTTGTTTCCTTTTACCACCCTGTCTCCACCATATGTTTTATCATTAAAAATAGGATGACCAATGTGTTTCATGTGGGCTCTAATTTGATGTGTTCTCCCTGTTTCTAATTCACACTCAATTAATGAAATGTAGTGATATTGTTCTATGACTTTATAGTGTGTTATGGCTTTTTTACCAAATGTGTTGTCGGCAAATGCGTCGATTATTCTTCTGTCTTTAAAGGATCTTCCTAAGTTTGTGTTAATTGTTCCTTTTTCTTTATTAGGCGTCCCCCATATTAATGCTTGGTATTTTCTTTTTATGGTATGATCGTAAAATTGTTTAGAAAGGTTATTCATTGCTATTTCGGTTTTTGCAATTACTAACAATCCGGAAGTTTCTTTATCTATTCTATGAACTAATCCTGGTCTACCTTCATTGTTTTTCATTTCTGGAAGGTTTTTGAAATGATACATTAATGCATTTACCAATGTTCCATTCCAATTTTGATGGGCAGGATGAACAACCATTCCAGCCTCTTTGTTTATTATTAAAATATCATCGTCTTCAAACACTATATTTAGTGGTAAGTTTTCTGGTTCTATGTCTTTATTTCTAGGCGGTTTAGGTAAAGAAACAATTATTTTATCATTAGCTTTTATTTTATAACTAGATTTGATTTTTTTTTCGTTTACCTTAATAAAGCCATTTTTTATTGCTTCTTGAAGCTTATTTCTTGTAACATTTGGCAGCGTATCATACAAAAATTTGTCTATTCTTATGGTCGATTGGTTTAGATCTATAATAAAGTTATAGTGTTCATAAAGTTGTTGATTTGTTTCATTATTATTTATAATTTGCTCTGCCATGATTGAATTCTCTCAACTAAATTTAAACACTCCTGTGCAACCTATCAAAGAAAGTTTATTTAAAAAAAAGAAAAAGCATTGTTTTTTTTAACATATTCTAGTCTTATAAGAAATAAAAGGATTTAACAAGACTTATAGTATAAGATTAAGATTTTTTAATTACGTATGAGTATGCGTCAGAAAGTTTTTCAAATGCTGATATTTTAATAGAATAGTCCTTTTTTTTAATATGTTCAGTGTTGTATTTTGATATAATAATTTCTGAGAAACCCAATTTTTCTGCTTCTGCTATTCTTGATTTAATTTTTCCTATAGATCTAATTTCACCATTTAATCCAACTTCACCACAAAAACACATTTTATTACTTATAGCAACTTCTTTGTAAGATGATATTATTGCGAAACATAGAGCTAGATCTGCAGAAGGATCGTCAATATTAATTCCTCCAGCAATATTTATAAATACATCTTGATCGTTTACTTTTAATCCACCTCTTTTTTCTAATACAGCTATTAACATATTTAATCTTTTCAAGTTAAAGCCGGTTGAGCTTCTTTGGGGTGTGCTGTAATTAGATGTACAAACTAAAGCTTGAATCTCTAATAAAAGTGGGCGTTTACCTTCCATAACACTACCAATAGAGACTCCACTTAGGGATACGTCTTTTTGAGAAATTAATATTTCTGACGGGTTTGAAACTTGTCTCAGCCCTTTAGAATTCATTTCATAAATTCCTAGTTCATTTGTTGGTCCAAATCTATTTTTTTGAGCTCTTATGATTCTATAGGATAAATGTCTATCACCTTCAAAAATTATTACAGTATCTACCATGTGTTCTAAAACTTTAGGTCCAGCTATTATACCGTCTTTTGTAATATGTCCAATGAGAAAAACAGGGGTGCTGTTTTTTTTTGCGTATATCATTAATTCGTGTGCACATTCTCTAATTTGAGATATACTTCCTGGGGTCGCATCAATAGTTAGTTTCTTCATTGTTTGAATAGAATCAATAATTAAAATGTCTGGTTTTGATTTTTTAAGTATTGTTAAAATATTTTCGAGATTCGTTTCTGTAAGCACAAAACAATTGTCATGTTTTTCTCCTAGCCTTTCGCTTCTCATTTTAATTTGTTCTTTGCTTTCTTCTCCCGAAACATATAAACTTTTTTCCATCTCTAGAGACAAGGTGATTTGTAGCATTAGTGTTGATTTGCCAATACCCGGCTCTCCTCCAATTAAAACGACAGAACCTGGGACAATACCCCCTCCCAAGACTCTATTTAGCTCTTTGTCTTTAGTTATTATTCTATCTTCTTTAGAAGAAACAATTTTTTTAATATTAATTGGTCGTTCTTTTTTTAAAATTTCATCAGACCATAAAACCGTATCAGTTTTTTTATGTGTTTTGTTTTCTTCCATTAATGAATTCCATTCACTACACCCTGGACATTTCCCTAACCATTTAGGTGATGTGTAACCACACGAAGAACACACAAATTCTGTTAATGTTTTTTTCATTTTTTAAATTAATCCTTTAAGTTAAATATTAAAAAACTATTTTTTTAGACAGTTTCTTTTTTTGATTTGTTCCAATATTTGTTCATTTCACCTAAATTCATTTTCATTAAGTCTTTACCTTCTTTTTTTAAGGTATTTTCTAAATGTTTAAATCTTTTTATAAATTTTGTGTTTGTTTTTTCTAGTGCTTCTTCGGGGTCTATTCCAATAAATCTTGAGTAATTTATTAGAGAAAAAAAGACATCTCCTATTTCATCTTTTATTTTTTCAATATTATTTACTTTTCTAATTTCGTTTTTCATTTCTATGATTTCTTCTTCAAATTTTTTCATAACTTGTTCTTTGTTGTTCCAATCAAATCCAACTGCGCGAACTTTTTTTTGTATGCGCATAGATTTCGTTATAGGGGGTAGGCTCTTAGGTATATTTTCTAAAACATTTTTGTGTTTTTTTTCTTTCTTTTTTATTTTTTCCCAATTTTGTTCTACTTCTTTAATACTATTAATTATTAATTTTCCATAAACATGGGGATGTCTTTTTTTGAGTTTTATTATTAATTTATTTATAATAGAATTAAGAGTGAATTGTTTTTTTTCAGAACCAATCTTAGCATAGAAAACGATATGGAGAAAAAGATCTCCTAATTCTTCCTCAATGTTTTTATTATCATTATTAATAATAGCTTCAGATAATTCATATACTTCTTCAATTGTTTTTTCTCTTAAACTTTCTGTTGTTTGTTTTTTATCCCATGGACATTTTTCTCTTAGTTCATTCATTATTTCGATGAGGGTATTAAGAGAAGAATTGACTTTTTTCATATTATTATTTAAATAAAATCTTTATTAATTAAAGATAAACAACTGATTTAATAACTTTACAATTATGACAACAACAATAATTGCTATAGTAATTGTAGCTTTCTTTTTTTTAGCGCTCTCTCTAAGAATGATTTTATTAAAGAATGGAGAATTTAAGGGAACTTGTGCTTCACAAAATCGTATTATGAATCCTGAAGGAGAATCTTGTGGTTATTGTGGTAAGGTCGTAATGCCTGGAGGGGATTGTAAAAAATCAAAATAAATGGTTCTTATAAAATCTATTTCTGGTATAAGGGGAACTTTAGAAAATATACCTGGAAAGTCTTTGTCTGATATAGATATTGTTCAATTTAGTTTAGCATATGTACAGGAAGTAATTTTAAAATCACAAACAAAGAATGTTGTTATAGGAAGAGATGCACGAAAATCTGGTAAACGAATTGCTAAATTAGTTTCTAAGACACTTTTAAATGAAGGGGTTGATGTTGTGGATCTTGGGTTGGTGACGACACCTACATTAGGTATATCAGTAAAAAATCTTCAAGTTGCTGGTGGAATAATGGTATCTGCAAGTCATAATGATGAAAAATGGAATGCTTTAAAGCTTCTCAGTGATCAGGGAGAGTTTTTGTCTCCGAAAATAATTAAAAAAATAATTGATGAATCAGTTGTAAGAAAAATTTCTAAGAGGATTAATAAAAAAGGAAAATATTCAATCTATGAAGACGCTTTAAAAAATCATTTGAATTTAATTTTATCTCAAGAATTTTTGAATATTGAAAAAATTAGAAACAAGAAATTTTCTGTTTTAGTAGATGGTATTAATTCAGTTGGTGGGATAGCAATTCCCAATTTGTTAAAAAAAATAGGGGTAGATAATATTAAAAAAATCAATTGTATTCCTAATGGAAAATTTGCTCATAATCCAGAACCAATATCAGAAAACATTATAGGAATATGTGATGAAATTAAAAAGGGAAAATATGATGTTGGCATAGTTGTTGATCCGGACGCAGATAGATTATGTTTAGTAGATGAAAAAGGAATACCTTTTGGTGAAGAATATACTCTAGTGGCAGCTGCAGAATTTGTTTTAAGTTCATCGGATTCTAATAACACTTGTTCAAACTTATCCTCTTCTTCAGCTCTAAAAGTAATAACGGAAAAATATGGGGGTATTTATTATACTTCTGCGGTAGGAGAAATTAATGTTGTTGAAAAAATGAAAAAAGAAAATGCTATTATTGGAGGTGAAGGAAATGGGGGTGTTATTTATCCCAAAACTCATTATGGGAGAGATTCGTTGATAGGTATTGTTTTGATACTTTCTCTGTTAGCTGAAAGAAATATTTCTCTTTCTGAACTTAGAAAAACATTGCCTCAGTTTTCAATAGTTAAGAAAAAATTAAATTTTGATGGCAATATTAAAAATGTTGTTGATTTTTTTAAACAAGAATATTTAAAATGTAAAATAACAACCATTGATGGTATAAGAATTGATTTTGATAATTCATGGGTTCATGTAAGAAAATCCAATACTGAGCCTGTGTTGCGTGTTATTGCAGAGGCTATAAATGTGAAAGAAGCTTCAAGATTAGCAAAAGAAATTATATTTAAATTGCAATTAATATGAATGTGTATTTTGATAATGCAGCAACAACTCCATTAGATAATTTTGTTTTGGAAAAAATGTTGCCTTATATGGGTAATAATTTTGGAAATCCATCATCTATTCATCAAAAAGGGAGAAAAGTTAAATCTGCTATTGAAAAATCAAGATCTAAAGTGGCTGATATTTTAAATTGTGATCCAGGAGAAATATTTTTTACATCAGGAGGGACGGAAGCAAACAACACATTTCTTATTAATACATTTCTTGAAAAAAATATAGACACTTTTATTACTACAAAAACAGAACATCATGCCGTTTTACATTGTGCGGAATATTTAAAAAAGATCAAAAATATACATGTAGAATATCTTAAAACAGATGAAAAAGGATCTTTTGATATGTCTGATTTAGAAAAGAAACTTAATAAATATCCAAATAGTCTTGTGAGTTTGATGCACGGAAATAATGAAATTGGTAATATTTTAGATATTAATGTTGTTGCAGATTTATGTAATGATAGGAAAGTTATTTTTCATTCTGATACCGTTCAAACTGTTGGTCATTATAATTTTGATCTTGTTAAGCTTGGAGCACATGGAATAGTAGGATCTGCGCATAAATTTCATGGACCTAAAGGTATTGGGTTTTTATATTTAAATAAATCTCAAAAAATACCTCCTTTTATTCATGGTGGATCTCAGGAAAGAAATATGAGGGGAGGAACCGAAAATGTGTATGGTATTGTTGGTCTCGCTGAGGCTTTAGAATTAGCTGATTCGAATCTTGCAAATCACAAAAAGTATATTTTAAAAATAAAACAAAGAATGATAAAGGGACTTAAATCTAAAATTAAAAACATAAAGTTTAATGGAGATTCTGCCAATTTAAATAATAGTTTATATACCGTTTTAAATGTAGCGATACCAGACATAGAAGATCAACAAATGTTTTTATTTAATCTTGATATTAATAACATTTCTGCTTCTGCAGGGAGTGCCTGCACAAGTGGATCAGATGCTGGTTCTCATGTTCTTCAAGAAATTCAACAACACAAAAAGCATGTTTCTGTAAGGTTTTCGTTTAGTAAAAATAATACCATTGATGAGGTTGACTATGTGGTTGATAAAATCATGGAAATAAAAAATCTTTAAAATGGATGTGCTAGCCATATCATGTATGCGTATATAGTATATCTTATAAATCTAGCTAAAGCAAAATATAAAAATTTATTTCTATTAAATCCTACTGCTCCAACAACTGCACAGGTAGCAGAAAAAGGAAGTGGTGTTAAGGCAGCAACAACAATAACAAGCCACCCATATAAATTAATTTTTCTTTCATATTTTCCTATTACATATTTTTTCATTATTTCATAAAGCCAGGTTTTATGTAAATATTTTCCAAACAAAAATGCTATAAAGCCAGCTAAGTATGAAAGACAAGCAAGAATAGCAATGAAATAAGGATACAGGTCTAATGATTTAGCATTAATTAACCAGATCATGAATAGTTCGGGAGGGATTAATCCAAAAATTAATTCTGAGAAGAAAAATAGAACAAAAACAAATGATGAAGATAAATCAAATGAAAAAATAGTTTCAGAACTGTTTAAATCAAAATATCTAAAAATTAATTTATAGAAAAGAATAGCTATTGCAAAAAAGATTATTCCTCTAATAAAATTTTTTAAAAAAAAGAAAAGACGAATTTTATGTCTTCTTAACATTGTTAAATTTTAGGGTATCATTAAATTAGTCTGAATATATAAACTAAATATATATATTTTTGTTATATGATAAAAAAATTATCTCTATCTGCTAGTTCTATTTCTAAAACTTATGGTTCAAAAAAAGTTGTTGATGATGTTTCTTTAAATGTAAAGCAAGGTGAAATTGTCGGCCTTTTGGGTCCCAATGGTGCTGGAAAAACAACTTCTTTTTATATAATTGTTGGATTAATTAAGTCTGATTTTGGGTTTGTCTCCATTGGAGATAATGATATTACTAAATTACCAATGTATAAAAGAGCAAGAAAAGGGATTGGGTATTTAGCGCAGGAAGCTTCAGTATTTAGAAATTTATCTGTAGAAGATAATATTCTTGCTGTATTAGAAAATCAAGGGATTTCAAAAGAGGATCAGTTAGAAAGAACAGAGAAATTATTAAATGAATTTGGTTTAGTTAATATTAGAAATTATATGGGAAAGGTTTTGTCTGGTGGTGAAAGAAGAAGAACAGAAATTGCAAGAGCACTTGCAACAGAACCAAATTTTATTTTATTAGATGAGCCTTTTGCTGGAGTGGATCCGATTGCGGTAGAAGAAATTCAAAGTATAGTTTCTAAGTTAAAACAAAAAAATATAGGAATATTAATAACCGACCATAATGTTGGAGAAACTTTATCTATTACAGATCGATCATATTTAATGTTTGAAGGGCGTCTTTTAAAGTCTGGCACTTCTGAAGAGCTTGCCTCAGATGATCAAGTTAGAAAATTGTATTTAGGAAAACATTTCGAGTTGAAACGTAAATTATAATAATGGGGATGTTTACATTAGGGGCTAAATTATATTTAAGCTCTAGAAACAGAAAAATTGATAATTTTCGAAAAAACCCTATAGATCTTCAAACAAAAATATTAAGAAAGCTTCTTTTATTTTCTAAAAACACTTCTTATGGAATAAAATACCGTTTTAATAATCTCACAAATTATAAGGATTTTTCTGAATCAGTTCCTGTTGTAAATTATGAAGAGTTTTATCCAGAAATAAAAAAAGTCTTGTCCGGAGAAGAAAATGTGTTGTGGCCTGAAAAAATAAAATGGTTCGCTAAATCTTCGGGCACCACAAATGATAAAAGTAAATTTATACCTGTTTCACAAATGGCATTAAATCAAGGACATTATAAGGCTGGGATTGATATGCTTTCTATTTATTTAGATAACTATAATTCTTCAAATTTATTTGATGGAAAATCTTTGGCTTTAGGGGGAAGCAAACAAATTAATCCAATTGGTAATGATGAGCGATTATTTACTGGGGACATTTCTGCTGTTTTGCTGAAGAATCTTCCTTTTTGGGCACGGTTATTTAGAACTCCAGATTTAGATGTTGCAATGATGTCTGAGTGGGAAAATAAATTAAAAAAAATGGCCTTAATAACCTCTAAACAAAACATTACAAATATTTCAGGGGTTCCTACTTGGACTATAGTTTTGATTAAAGAAATTTTGAAAATAACAAAATCACAAAACATATTAGAAGTTTGGCCAAATTTAGAATTGTTTATACATGGAGCGGTTTCTTTTCAACCATATAAAGATTTATTTCAAGAATTAATACCATCAAATAAAATGAGGTATTTGGAAACATATAATGCTTCAGAAGGATTTTTTGCTGTTCAAGATAATCCAAGAAAAGAAGAAATGCTTTTATTTACTGATCACGGAATTTTTTATGAGTTTGAAAATATAGAAACTAAAGAAGTGGTAGATTTATCTAATGTTAATGTCGGATCAAATTATGCATTAATAATTACCACAAATTCAGGTTTGTGGAGGTATAGGATAGGAGACACAATTAGATTTTATTCTGTTAATCCATATAGAATTAAAATTTCAGGCAGAACAAAACATTTTATTAATGCTTTTGGGGAAGAATTGATTATTGAAAATGCAGATACTGCTATGGAATTAGCGTGTAAAAAACATAAAGCTTCATTTTATAATTATACTGCTGGTCCGGTTTATATTTCTGGTAATAAAAAAGGCAGACACGAATGGTTTATAGAATTTCTCACTCCACCAAAAAATCCTAAAGACTTTGCGTATTCTCTAGATATTGAATTAAAAAAATTAAATTCAGATTATGAGGCAAAAAGATATAAGGATCTTGCTTTAGAAATACCTCAAATTAAAATATTACATTCGGGCATATTTGATAAATGGTTAAAGAAAAAGAATATGTTGGGAGGGCAAAATAAGATTCCTAGGCTTTCAAATAACAGAAAATATTTAGATGATATTTTAAAAATTATCTCTGATGTATAGATTCTATGTAATCAAAAGATGATAATATATTTGGCTCACCATTTATTACGGCAACATTATGTTCAAAATGAGCTGAAGGTTTTTTGTCTTTAGTTATTACGGTCCACCCATCATTAAGTTGCAGAATATCTTTAGTGCCTAAATTTATCATTGGTTCAATAGCGACAACAAGTCCATTTTGAATTTTTGGTCCAGTGTTTTTTAATCCGTAATTTGGTATTTCAGGATCTTCGTGCATATTTTTACCAATACCGTGTCCAACTAATTCTCTAACAACACCATATCCAAAACTTTCTGTATAGGATTGAATTTCATGACTTACATCTCCAATTTTATTTCCTACTTTTAATTTTTTTATTCCTTTATAGAGGGATTCTTTAGTTACTTCTAATAATTTTTTTATTTCATCGCTCACTTCTCCGACTTCAAAGGTATATGCGTGATCACCATAAAAATTATTTTTTAAAACACCACAATCTATTGAAATTATATCTCCATTTTGTAAGGGTTTATTTCCTGGAATTCCATGCACCACTTCTTCATTTATAGAGATACAAAGTGAGTTGGGGAAATCATAGAGACCTAAAAAACCAGGAGTAGCTTTGTTGTCTCGAATAAATGTTTCGGCAATTTTATCAAGATCAATAGGAAGAGCTCCAGGAACAATATAATTTTTTAATTCACCTAATGTTTTTGAAACCAGTTGTGCACTTTCTCTAACTAATTCAATTTCTTCTAAACTCTTATAGGGTATCATCAATCCCAATTAACCAATCATTTTTTTAGGATTAACCCATTTGTCAAAATCTGATGCAGACACTAACTTTAATTTCAAGGCAGCTTCTTTTAGTGTGAGGCCTTCTTTATGAGCTTTTTTGGCAATTTTTGCTGCATTTTCATATCCTATGTGATTATTAAGAGCGGTAACCAACATTAGTGATTTATTAACTTTTTCTTTAATTATCTCTTTATTAGCTTTTATTCCTTTTATACAATTTAAATTAAATGAAGAGCAAGCATCACCTATGAGTCTAGCAGAATTTAAGACGTTATGAGCAATCATTGGCTTATAGACATTTAATTCAAATTGACCGTTCATTCCTCCTATACTAACAGCAACATCATTTCCAATAACTTGAGAACAAACCATTGTCATAGCTTCACATTGAGTTGGATTTACTTTTCCTGGCATAATTGAAGATCCAGGTTCATTTTCTGGTAAATTGATTTCTCCTATACCACTTCTTGGTCCAGAAGAAAGCATTCTAATATCATTGGATATTTTCATTAGAGAAACGGCTAAAGCTTTTAATGCTCCAGAGGCTTTTACCATTGCGTCGTTTGCTGCTAATGCTTCAAATTTATTATTTGCCGTTTTGAATTTATATCCAGTTATTTCAGATATTTTTTTAGCAACTAATTTAGAATAACCTTTTGGAGTATTTAATCCGGTTCCAACTGCTGTTCCACCTAGTGCTAATTCAGAGAGATGATCAAAAGATTCTTTGAGTGTTTTGATTCCATGTTCAAGTTGCGAAGCATACCCACTAAACTCCATTCCTAAAGTAAGGGGTGTAGCATCCATAAAATGAGTTCTTCCAATTTTTATAATATTTTTAAATTCTTTAGCTTTTTTTACTAATTCTTTGTGTAAGCTTTCAACTTGAATTAATGTAAAACTTTTCAAAATGTGATAGCCAGCCATATTCATGGCTGTTGGGAAAGTATCATTTGAAGATTGTGATTTATTAACATCATCATTAGGGTGTATAATTTTTTTGTTGTCAGTAAGTTTTCCTCCAGTTGCTACGTGAGCCCTGTTTGATATCACCTCATTAACATTCATATTGGTTTGTGTTCCAGATCCGGTTTGCCATACTGAAAGAGGAAAATGATCAATTAATTCTCCATCTAGAATTTCTTCACAGACAGAAACAATTAATTTCATTTTTTCTTTTTTCAGTACATTTAAATCATAATTAGTTTCGGCTGCAGCCATTTTAAGAACAGCAAAACTTTCAATGATTTCCCAGGGCATTTTTTCAAATCCTATATCAAAGTTTTGTAAGGATCTTTGTGTTTGTGCACCCCAGTATTTATCGAAAGGAACATCAAGTGATCCTAATGTGTCTTTTTCAATTCTTTTTTTCATTTTCAATACAAAATTACACATAAATAAATTTTATGCCTTCAAAAGACCTATCATATTATAGTTAGGCATCTTTTTGTTTTTCTGATATAAATATTATTACTTGCAGTTTAGAATAAATCTAAATAAGAAAAATATGAACAAATGTTATTTTATAGTATTACTTTCAGTGTTGTGTGTGCGTTGTTCTCCAACTAATAAAACGTCTAATGAGATAAATATTTATAGTCAAAGACATTATTCTGTAGATGAAATTCAATATAAAAATTTTGAAAAACTAACCGGCATTAAAGTTAATGTTGTCAAAGCCAATGCAGACGAATTAATTGAACGTCTTAAAAATGAAGGAGCGAATACTCCAGCTGATTTATTTATTACTGTAGATGCTGGAAAATTATTTAAAGCTAAGGAACTATCTCTTTTACAAAAAGTTTCTACATCAGAAATAAAAAAAAATATAAACGATGCATTTGAAGATAAAGATGGATATTGGGTACCTATTACTTATAGAGCAAGAATAGTTGTATATAGTAATGAGAGAGTTGATCTTTCGGAACTAAGCACTTATGAAGATTTAGCTACTCCAAAATGGAAAGATCGTTTGTTGGTCAGATCTTCTTTAAATGCTTATAATCAGGCACTTATGTCATCAATAGTTGCAAATCTTGGGTCTGATTCTGCTGAGGCATGGTCTTTAGGATTAGTTAATAATTTTGCAAGAGACCCTAAGGGTAGTGATAGGGATCAGGTTAAAGCAATTGCTGCGGGGCAAGGTGATGTTGCTATTGTTAACTCTTATTATATAGGCCTTCTTTTATCATCAGAAAATGAAGAAGAATTAAAGGCAGGTAATTCTGTGTCTGTTTTTTTTCCTAATCAAGAAGACGGAGGAAGGGGTAGCCATATAAATGTTTCAGGTATAGGGTTGACAAAATATGCACCTAATAAAAAAAATGCAATAAAGTTATTAGAGTATTTAACTGGAGAAGAAGCTCAAAAAATTTATGTTAATAATAGCTATGAGTATCCAGTTAATTCTAATGTTGAGCCAGCAGATATTGTCAAAAATTGGGGAAAATTTAAACCCGATAATTTAGATTTAAATTTATTAGGTAAATATAGAGAAGAAGCAATTTTAATTTTTGATAAAACAGGTTGGAAATAATAAAAAATTATTTAATTGTAGAAAATAAAAGATGGATTATAGGCAGTTTATTAATTGCTTTTTTGTTATTACTTCCGATTGCTATACTCTTTATAAAGTTATTTTCTGAGCCAGGAAAGAACTTTTCTTACTTATGGGATACGGTTTTAATTGATTATACTTTTAATACTTTTTATTTAATATTCATAACTTCTTTTTTCACTTTGTTGTTTGGTTTATTTCCTGCGTGGATTATTAGTAATTATAGATTTATTGGTAGAAATTTTTATGATTTAGTTCTTTTTTTGCCTTTGGCAATACCATCATATATAATGGGATTTACTTATATTGATATTTTAAGTTTTACTGGTCCGGTTCAATCTTTTTTGAGAAACACCTTTCCCGTGTTGGCCTCCTATTTTAATATAGATTATTTACAGATAGAAACATTAGGAATTCTGTTAGGCTTAGCCCTTTATCCATATGTTTATACCGCTGCAAGAGTAGCTTTTAGTTTATTGGGATCAAATTATATTGATTTATCAAAAAGTTTAGGTCTTTCAACGATTAAAAGTTTTTATAAAATTATTTTGCCTTTATCAAGGCCCGCAATTTTTTCTGGATTATTTCTTGTTTTTATGGAGGTTTTAAATGAATATGGTGCCGTTAAATATTTTGGAATAAACACATACACAACGGGTATATTTAAAGCTTGGTTCTCACTTGGAGATATAGGTACAGCAATACAATTAGCTTGTTTATTATTATTAGTTGTTTTTTTCTTTTTTGTTTTGGAAAAAATATCATCTTCTAAAACAAAATTTTTTTATGAAACTAATTCACCAGTTCAAAGGCTACTTTATGTTAATAAAGATAAATTATTGTTTTTTCATCTAGTTTGTTCTATTCCATTTATTTTGGGATTTTTTATTCCTTTTGTTTTTATAGTCAATAATGTTTTTCAAACCTATTCAAGCATAGATTTTGTTCGACTATTTATACTTTCTTTTAATACAATTTTTGTTTCTTCTTTATCTTCCTTTATTATAATAATTGTGGCTCTTTTCTTTTTGTTTGTTGAAAAAATTTCGAAAACAAAAATCAATACTATTATTAGTCATTTAATTTCATTGGGTTATGCTATTCCGGGTGCCGTTATAGGTCTTGGTTTGATAATGCTATTTAGTAATATTATGGATTCTTTTTTTTCGGTTTCTTTAATAGGTTCATTTTATGTTCTGATTTATGCTTATGTGATAAGGTTTTTAGCAGTAGGAAAATCTCCTATAAAATCGAGTCTAGAAAAACATCCAGAATCATATGATGATACTGGAAAAAATTTAGGATTAGGACCTTTTAAACTTCTTCAAAAAATTCATCTTCCAATAAATAAGTTTGCACTTATAAGCGCATTTATATTAACCTTTATTGATATTATGAAAGAGCTTCCTATAACATTGATTTTAAGGCCATTCAATTTTGATACGCTAGCAACACAAACGTATGAATTTGCTATAGAAGAAATGTTACCATTATCAAGCTCATATTCTCTTTCTATAATTGTTATCGGAAGTATGTTATTGTTATTTTTAAAGAATGTAATTAATAAGCAGCTAAATGTATCTTGAAGTAAAAAATTTAGTAAAGTATTATAATAAAGAACTTCCAATAATAAGAAAATTAGAATTTTCTGTAAAAAAAGGAGAAATTATTTCTTTTTTGGGAGAAAGTGGTTCTGGGAAAACCACATTTCTTAAATGTATAGCTGGTTTAGAAAAAATACATTCTGGCTCTATTTCATTAAACAATGTTGTTCTTAATGATAAAGGTGTTTTTGTTAAGCCTCAAGACAGAAAAATTGGTTTTGTTTTTCAAGACTATCCTTTATTCCCTCACCTTAATTTAGAAGAGAATATAGTTTTTAATCTTGATAAAAAATACCATAAAAATTTAGATTACATACTTAATCTTACGGGTCTTAAATATTTTATTTCTAGGTACCCCCATGAATTATCAGGAGGAGAACAACAAAGGACATGTGTTGCTAGAGCATTAATAAGGGAGCCTGAGCTTTTATTGTTGGATGAACCTTTTAGCAATCTTGATTCGGCTATTAAAGAATCTATGAGAGAGGAAATTTATAAAATTATAAAAGAAACAAATACAACAACGATATTAGTTACTCACGATATTAATGATTCTCTTAACATTGCAGATAAAATATTAATTTTTAAGGCTGGAATTGTTCAACAATATGATAAACCAGAAAAAATGTATTGTGAACCAGCAAATTGTTATTGTGCTATGATTCTTGGTGATATGAATAAGCTATTTATTGGTAGTGAAACTTATTATGTGAGACCAGAAAAAGTTGAGGTAGTAAAAAAATCTAATCATAAAATTAAAGTAGAAAAATGCTTTTTTCAGGGACGAGAATATAAAATTAAGGGTAGGTATAATAATGAAATTTGGCATTTTTTTTCTAATAAAAGCATTAATGAAAATGAAGAAATTTTTATTGATTTTAAAAAAATTGATTTAATTTATTTTGATCCTGTGTGTAAGAATTTTTTTAAATAACATGATTAGAAAGTAATTTTTTTTGTCATTATATCTCCTTCTCGGTTTACACTAACTGTAGTTGTATTGCCCTTTTCAAATTTTGATAATGCTTTCATGTATCCCATCATATTTTTTACTTCATATTCACCTATTTGTATTACAATATCACCCTTTAATATCCCAGCAATTTGAGCTGGACGATTTTCAGTTACGCCGTCGATTCTCATACCTTCGCCATCAAACAAATAATCAGGAATAACGCCAAGAGAAACTTTAAATCTTGGTACCTCCTCACTTTCATTTACTGTTTTTGTAAATGACAATTTTCCGTTGTCATTTAAATCAGATATTATATCAAAAATATAACTAGAAATTATATTCATTCCTTCAAAATTTATTTTATCATAATCATCTGATGGTTTATGATAGTCTTCGTGTTGACCTGTAAAAAAATGAAGGACTGGTATATCATTTAAATAAAAAGAAGTATGATCAGATGGGCCAACGCCTGATTCTTTTTGAATTATTTTAAATTTTGTATTGTTTGCACTAATAGTTTGTTTAAAAATTGGAGAGGTGCCTAATCCGTATACAGCTAGAGTTGTATCTTCATTTAATCTCCCTACCATATCCATATTTATCATATAATTTATGTTTGATAGTTCGATTATAGGATTTTTTGTAAAGTAATTTGATCCAAGCAGTCCAATTTCTTCTCCGGAGAAAGCAA
>JAYZHG010000033.1:0-11180 GCA_036166735.1 Bacteroidota bacterium
GTCC
This sequence comes from Bacteroidota bacterium, assembly GCA_036166735.1. Taxonomy (GTDB): domain Bacteria; phylum Bacteroidota; class Bacteroidia; order Cytophagales; family MED-G16; genus JAPYTU01. Next base: position 5 of record JAYZHG010000033.1, read on the forward strand.
TCTTCTTTCATTATACATATCTTTTGTTAGTAAAATTTCTTCATTTTTTAGACTAATTTCTTTTTTTTCTATTTCTATATACATATCACTAATTTCTTTTTCCCAAGCTTTGGATAAAAGATCAATATCATTCATAGCTTCACTATATTCTTTCATATTTTTTAAGATAAATTCAGAATTTACATAACCAAATTTTTGTCCTTCAGAAAGTATAGGGATGAATAATAATATAAGTAGGAGGTTGATAATTTTCATCATAATACTATCGTAGTTGTTGACCTATGGAGAAATGAAATTGAGGGCCAGATTTTTCTAATTGGCCTGGAACTGTATCAAATCCGTATGCCCAGTCAATTCCCAATAACCCGAATGCTGGCATAAATATTCTTACTCCGACTCCTGCTGCTCTATTCAATTTAAAAGGATTAAAGTCTTTTTGTGAATTCCAGTTATTGCCAGCTTCAGCAAACATTGTCCCAAATATTGTTGCAGAAGGATTTAATGATATTGGATATCTTAATTCAAAGACATATTTATTATATATTGTTCCACCTTGAATGTTTTTTTCTTCATCAATAGGAATTAAAGAATTGTTTTCATATCCTCTTAATCCGATTCTTTCAGTTCCTAGTAGAAAATTACTGTAAGAACCTGAAAGGCCATCTCCACCTAAATAAAATCTTTCAAAGGGTCCAATTTTATTTTCATCTCCATAGCCTCCAATAAAACCAAAATGTGCTCTTGACTCTAATACTAAATCCCCAATTATTAGTGTATAAAATTTAGCATCAAACATCCATTTGTGATATTCAGCCCATTTATATTTTTCTTGCGGTTCAGCAGTTTCATAATTTATTCCATTCCATTTTGAGTATGGAGGTGTTATTGAAATATCTAGAGAGAATGAAGATCCTCTTCTTGGAAATGTAGGACTGTCTACACTATTTCTTGAAATGTTTGTTTTAAAAGCGATGGTATTTGTAACTCCAGTATTAAATCCTAGAGATTGACCAAAATTGAATAGGTCATAATTATAATATGATAGAGAATTAGATATAGTAAAATAGTCATCTGGCCATGTAACTCTACGTCCAAGACTTAATGTAATTGCGTGTATTTTCATTGAACCAATTATTTTGCTGTCTTTCGAAGATCCATATCCACTACCACCGTATCCACCGTATCCACCGTATCCACCGTATCCACCATAACCACCGTATCCACCATAACCACCGTATCCACCATAACCACCACCGTATGGATTATAACCACCACCATATGGATTATAAGCTCCTGTACCATAAAAATCTAGTTGACGATTTATGGAATAACTATAATTGATACTAAAATTATTTGGTTTTCTTCCTCCTAACCAAGGTTCAGCAAAACTAAATGAATATGTCTGAAACTGTCTTCCGTTAGCTTGAACTCTAAGAGATAATTTTTGTCCATCACCCACAGGAAGTGGTCTCCATTTACTAAAATCACTAATGTTTTTTATAGAAAAATTATTAAAGGTTAATCCTACGGTTCCAACAAAACCAAAATAACCACCCCATCCACCTGATAATTCTACTTGATCACTAGGCTTTTCTTTTAGTTCCCAGGTGATGTCTACAGTTTCTTCTTGAGGATTAGGCATTGGTATTGGATTGATACTTTCTGGATCAAAATATCCTAATTGTGATAATTCTCTTTGTGTTCTTATTAGTTCGGATCTATTATATTTTTGACCTGGTATTGTTCTAAGTTCTCTGATTATAACATGATCGCTAGTTCTATCATTTCCACTGATATTAACTTTGTCTATGGTTGCTTGTGCTCCCTCATATACTCTCATTTCAATGTCTATGGAATCTCCAATTACACCGATTTCTATAGGTTGAATATTTGAAAACAAATAACCATTATCTTGATATAATGAGGAAACATCAGTTCCTTTTGGATTATAAGTAATTTTTTTATTGAGAGTTTCAATATCATATATATCCCCTTTTTTGATTGAAAGAATTTCATTTAGTAAATTTTTATCATAAATGTAATTTCCAGTCCAATTAATGTTTCTAAAATAGTATCTATTTCCTGGTTTTACATAAATATCTATATTTATAAAGTCATCTTCATACGTAATAGAATCTTTTATGATTTTGATATCTCTATATCCTTTAGATTCATAAAATTTTATAAGATTATCCTTATCATTTCTAAATTCTTTATCAATAAATTTGCTTGATTTTAAAAAATTTACATTAGAATTTTCAGTAACAAAATCTATTATTCCATTTTTTGTAATACCATTTTTAATACCAAAAAGATTTTTTGGTTTTAATAAAGAAAAGCTTTTTTGAAATATTTTTTTAAATAATGTAATTGCAAACCTTTCCCCTGTCTTTTTGAGTTTGCCTTTTAATTTAGCTTCTGAATAAATGCTATTTCCATAAAAAGAAATATTATTAATTTTTACTTTTTTGTTTTTTTCAATATCAATATTTAGTCTAATACTATTAGACATAATGGTATCTATACTTTCTTGAATATTAACCTTAGTGTTTAGATAACCTTTTTCTTTAAAATAATTTAGTATGGTGTTTTGTGTATTTTTAATTGTTGCGTCTGTAACTATTCTTCCTCTTATAAGATTAATTTTTTCGTTTAATTCAGACGTGTGAGTTCTTCCTATACCATTTAATTTAAAAGCGCTAAGCCTAGGTCTCTCTTTTAAAACAATTGATAAATAAACTTTACCTTCTTCAATTTTATTGATTAATATTTTTATATCTTCAATAATACCTTGTTTCCATAATTTTTTAATTGCTCCAGATATAGATTCTCCAGGAATTGATATTTGGTCACCAATTTTTAATCCTGATAGTGATTTTAAAGCTATAGGATCTAAATATTTAGCTCCTATTATCTTTATATCACCAATTTCGTAAGTCTTTGGATTTGAATAATTAATAACTATTTGCTGTTCGGGATTTGTGTTATAATTGTATTTTATTTGACTATGTGAATGATATGATAATCCAACTAATAGAAAAGATAAAAAAATAAATATTTTGTTTTTCATATATTTTTTATAAACTTCCAAATCTTCTTTCTCTGTTTTGAAACTCGAAAATAGCATTATTTAATTCTTTTTTATTAAAATCTGGCCATAAAATATCAGTAAAAAATAATTCAGAATACGCCGCTTGCCATAAATAAAAATTACTAATTCTATGTTCTCCACTGGTTCTTATTATAAGTTCTGGTTCCGGAATGTTAACAGTTGTTAAATAATTTTCAAAAATATTAGCGTTAAAAATCTTTAAATCTATTTGATTTTTATCTAAAAGTATTTTTTTTGTTGCATTTAAAATATCCCATTTCCCAGAATAATTGATTGCTAGGATTAATGTAAGTCCTAAATTATTTTTGGTTTTATCTATGGCTTTTTTAAGATTTATTGCTGTTTTTTCTGGAATTTTACTTATATCTCCTATTACTTTAATTTTAATATTTTGTTTAATTAGATTATTAATCTCTTCTTTAATGACAATATTTAAAAGTTTCATTAATGCTTTAACTTCTAATTTTGGTCTATTCCAATTTTCTGTAGAAAATGTAAAAAGAGATAAAAATTTGATTTTATGTTCTACACAATATTCCACGCATTCTATTACACTTTTTTTGGCTTTGTTATGTCCATAGATTCTATTTTTATTTCTTTGTTTTGCCCACCTTCCATTACCATCCATGATAATTGCAATATGGTTAGGTAATTTTTTTTGTTTATTCATTTTATAAAGTTAATATATACTGTTTTTTGGTGCAGAATTTTTTGGGCATGGAATTTTATAAAAAATATAACTTATACTAAATCCTGTGAAATAATAGAAGTCTTTATCATTATAATTACCATATTGGTAATTTTTATTTAAGGTTCCTTGTGTAGAAGAAGGGATAGGTCCACTGGTTATATCTATTTTGTCATAAAATGTTTTTTTTATTTCAAACTCTAATGCTATTGAAAATTGTTTGTTAATCAAATATTTAAAACCTGCTCCAAAAGGAATTGATATTAACATTTTATTTTTATCTCCTAGTATATTATTTCTTTCTTTTGTATTTCTTAAAAGAGTTGTTGCAATTCCAAAGAAAAGATATGGAGTAAAATTTTCTTTGGTAATTTCATCAAAATAATCTAAAAAATTATATTCAACTTTTCCACTTATTTCTGAAAACTTTGATTCAAACCACATATTCCTATTTGTTGATAAAGCATCATTTATAATATCTTTTCCTTTTATTTTTCCTCTTTTATAAGAAATTTTAAATGATTGATGAGAACTCATATTAAATCTATTAAAGATTTCAATTCCTACAGAACCTGGAAAAGGAGAATAACCTCTTTTTAAGTCTCCAGAATAACTATTTAATCCTATACTAATTCCAGGCTCTAAAAATTGGCATTTTAAAGTTATTGAGCATAATAACATTAAAATAAATAAAGAAATATGTTTATTCATGGTTTTTTAACGTTTGATTTTAAAAATTTGTATTTTTAATTTCTAAAATCGTAACCCCAGTTGAGTTTATTTCTGAGTGTATCAAAAAAATCAAAATTATTTGGTTGTATAAGATTAATTGTAAAATTAGATTTTGTTATAATTAATTCTTGTTCATCTCTAAAAGTGAAAGATCTGGAGTCCATTGAAACTAAAAAATCAATTCCTTGACTTTCAACTATAAGTTTTATTATGGATTTATCTGATATCACTAAAGATCTTAATCCTAAATTATGAGGGCTTATAGGAGTTATTATTAAATTATTTGTATCTGGTGTTAAAATAGGTCCTCCACAAGATAATGAATAACCAGTTGAACCAGTAGGTGTTGCAATAATAAGACCATCAGCCCAATAAGTACATAGAAATTGATCATTTATTTGACAATGAATTTTAATCATTGAAGAAGAATCTTTTTTGATTATAGAAATTTCATTTAAAGCATAATTTTTTTTAATTTTTTTCGATGTTGTACTTAAATGTACAAGAGATCTTTTGTCAGTACTAAATTTTTTTTGCATAATATCGTGTAATAAAATTTCGAATTTATTATATACGTCTGTAGATAAAAATCCTAATTTTCCAATATTTATTCCAAGAATATGTTTACCTGTATTTTCTATATGGGTTACTGTTTCAAGTAAAGTACCATCGCCACCAAAACTTATTATAAAATCTAATTCTTTAATATTTGTTTTATTATATGTTTTAATCTTTTTTTTTCCTAAATTTTTTGATAGTCTTTTTGAGTATAATATGTCAATTTTATTTTTGTTTATTACTTTAATTAAGTTAGATAGGATCTTTTTCTTTTTATCATTTAAATTAATACCGTGAATTCCTATTTTCATCTTATTTTTTTAAAAATGGACCTAATATTTTATTGAAAATTATTGGACGTTCCATCATTGGTGCATGACAACATTTATCAATAAATTCTAATTTAGAATTATTAATTAAATTATTGAATTGATGTGCTACATAAGGAGGGGTTATTGTATCATTTAGACCCCAAATTAGTAATGTTGGACATTTAATTTCTTGTAAACGATCTGATAAATTTTCTCTTTGTGCTGATCTTGCTACATTAAGAATATTTAGACATTGCGCATTATCATTTAATGTTTTATACACTTCATCAATATATTTTTTTGAAATAACTTTTGAATTATAAAATGTATGATTTACTTGTGTGTTAATCCATTTATAATCACCTCTTTTTGGGTAGGAACTACCAAAAGAATTTTCATAAAGACCAGAACTACCAGTAAGAATAAGTTTTTGTACTTTTTTTGGGTTCAATAGGGTATACATTAAACCGATATGGCCTCCAAGAGAATTTCCAATTATTGAAAATTTTTTTAATTTTAATTTGTTAATAAAATTAGACACAAACTCAGTAAGACCTAGAATATTAGCTTTTTTTACGTTAATTTTTGTGATTGGTATTAATGGAATAATAACTTTATAATTTTTAGATAAGAATGTTAAGACACTCTGCCAATTGCTAAGAGCACCAAATAATCCATGAAGAAGTATGATTGTATCTCCTTTACCTTTTTGAATATATTTTTTTTGATTAATCATTTTTATACAATTAATTCTTTATGTTCCATTTTATTAATTATTATTTCTAAAGAAGGAAAAAATTCAATAACATATGATAATGCTTGAGGAGCAAAATTAATTAAGTAACCACTTATTATAGATTCTTTAATTTGAATTTCAAAAAGTGAAATGTCAAAATACTGTATGATGTTTATAAAAAAGCTAATAAAAAGAGCTGAGGTGAAGAAACCGAAAATTATTCCAGCAACATCATCGACTCTTCCTATTAACGTAAAGTCAATTACATATTTGAAAAATTGAGAAATTTTATTAATAACTAAAATAGATAAAATAAAAGTTATGATTACAGCAATAAAACCAACAATAAGTTGTTCAGAATCGGGTAAAACTTTAAGAATTAAAAATGACGCAAAATGAGAATATTTTAGAGCTATTAAAATGCTGATAAATATTGAACAAAAACTAAATATACTTATCATAAAACCCTTTTTATATCCTCTATAAGAAAAATATAATAAGATTATTCCAAAGATGAAATCGATTAAATTCAATTTAATTTTTCTTTAATTATTTGAGCAATTTTTCCATTATCTGCTTTTCCACTAAATTTTTTTGTAGCTATTCCCATAACTTTACCCATGTCTTTCATGCTCGTTGCATTAACGGAGGTTATAATTTCTGATATTTGATCTATTAATTCTGAATCATTCATTTGTTTAGGTAAAAATTCACTAATTATATTTATTTCTTCTTCTTCTTTTATAGCAAGATCAGATCTGTTTTGTTCTTTATAAAGCGTTAGAGAATCTTTTCTTTGTTTAATCAACTTCATTAAAAGTTGATTTTCATTAAAATTGTTTGAAGAGCTACTTTTTTCTTCTAATAAAATAGCAGCTTTAATAGCTCTAAGGGCAATTAACCTATTTTTATTTTTTTGAAACATAGATTCTTTGATGTCTTTATCAATTATGTTTTTCAGACTCATGGTTTTTTGTTTTATTTTAAGCAAATTTATGAAATACTAATATAACGATGACTAGATTAAGTGTAAATGTAAATAAAGTAGCTTCTTTGAGAAATGCTAGAGGTGGAAATAATCCTAATCTAATTCAAGTTGTGAAGGATTGTGAATTTTATGGGGCTGAGGGAATAACTGTACATCCTAGACCAGATGAAAGGCATATTACATTAAATGATGTATATGATATATCTAAAATTGTAAGAACCAACTATAATATAGAGGGGTATCCAGATAATAGATTTTTAAAAATTATTAGAGATATTAAGCCAGAGCAAGCTACTCTAGTTCCAGATGCTCCAGAGGTTGTTACTTCTAATAGAGGCTGGAAATCATCTGATGATAATGTTCTATTAAGGAATGTTGTTTCTATAATTCATAAGTATGGCGTTAAAGTTTCTTTATTTATAGATCCAGATTTTAAAATGATAGAATGTGCTCGTGACTGTGGTGTTGATCGTGTTGAATTGTATACAGGGAAGTATGCAAAAAATTACCTTGATAATAAAGAAACTTCTGTATTTGAATATATTGAAGCATCAAAATATGCTATTTCAAATGGACTTCAGGTTAACGCAGGACATGATTTAGATCTTAATAATTTAAAATTTTTAAAAAATTCACTTTCTAATTTATTTGAAGTTTCAATTGGTCACGCATTAATATCTGATGCATTATATTATGGTTTAGAAAAAACCATAAAGATGTATTTAAATGAGTTAAAATAATGTCAAAATTATTTTACAGGGAATATGGTAATGGAAAGCCTTTAATTATATTACATGGCCTTTTGGGTTCATCTGATAATTGGCTTTTGCATGGTAAATTGTTTGCAAAAACATTCAATGTTTTTATTATAGATCAAATGAATCACGGGAATTCTCCTCATTCTCAATCTATTAATTATAAAACTTTAACAATTGATCTTTTTAATTTTATTAAATCAAAAAATTTATCAGAAGTAAATATTATTGGTCATTCTATGGGTGGAAAAGTTGCAATGAAGTTTGCACTAGATTATGAGGATCTCGTTAATAAACTTGTAATTGTTGATATAGCCCCGAAGAAGTATTCAAATAATTTAAATTTTAATTATATAATTCAAGGCATCAATTCTTTGAATCTTGATAGGATTTCTACTAGAAAAGAAGCTGATTATTTATTGTCTAAATATGTTTCAGAACGATATATAAGAAATTTTTTATTAAAAAATTTAAAGCGAAATTCTTTAAAAAGCTTTGTTTGGAAATCAAACATGAAAGTAATAACAGATAGTATTAAAGATTTATATGCTGGTATATCTAATGATTCAACATCACAGTGTGATGTGTTATTTATTAAAGGTGAAAAATCAAATTATATTTTAGATAATGATTGGGATAATATTATCGGCTTATTTCCTAAAGCTAAACTTTCAACTATTAATAACTCTGGTCACTGGGTTCATTTTGATAACCCTGAAAAGTTTTATTTGAATGTAATGAGTTTTTTAAAATAAATTACTCTGCTTTTGGGTGTGCTTTTTCAAATGTTTTCTTCAATTTTTCTATTGAATTATGTGTATAAATTTGAGTTGCTGCTAGACTAGAATGTCCGAGTAAATCTTTAACAGAATTTAAATCTGCACCTCTATTTAAAATGTGAGTTGCAAAGGTATGTCTTAGTAAATGTGGATTATAATTTTCACTGTCGATTAATTGTGATATGTGTTTTTTGACTATTCTAGAAATTAACATTGGGTATGTTTTTTCACCTTTTATAGTAGTTATAAGGTATTCATTTTGTATTGTATGAGTTTTCTTTTTGGTTTGAATATAATGTTTTATTTGTTTTATAGATTGATTGTTAAGTGGAATAATTCTTTCTTTTCCTCTTTTTCCTAGAACTTTAATTTCTTCTTTTTCATGATCAAAGTTTTTTAATTTAAGATTAATAAGTTCAGAAACACGCATTCCGGTTCCATATAATAACTCAATTATAAGAAGGTCTCTTTGTCCATTAAAGTTATTTTCTGATTTTAAATTTTTGAATAAAAATTTCATGTCTTTTTCTTTAATAAATTTTGGTAGGAGACTAGTTGTTTTTAAAGAGTGAATTTTGTTTGTTGGATTAACTGATATCAATTCTCTTTTAATTAGAAATTTAAAAAATGATTTTAAAGTAGCAATTTTTCTATTTATACTTCTATTTGATAATTTTTTTAAAGAAAGATCAACAATCCATGATCTAATAGATCTGTGATCAACGTCTTTTAGATTTGTCTCTTTTGAATATACTTGATAAAATTTAATAAATTGATTTAAATCTATACTATAACCTTTTATAGTATGTATGCTTAATCTTTTTTCAAATTTTAGGAATTTAAGAAAAGCATCCTTCATAATTTATATAGTAACTATATGAAAGATACAATAAAATTTATAGTTCTTTTGACTGAAGTCGTTGGATATAACTAGCTTTTAGTTTTTCTTCTCTTAATTGTACAGATTTTTTAGTAAAAAAAGCATTATTTCTATAGTCTTTGATTACTTGAGCTTTTTCAAATTTCTTTTTAAATCTTTTGAGAGCTCTGTTTATATCTTCTTTGTCTTTAATGTTTACTCTAATCATTGATTATTTTTGTGGTGCAAATATAAGAAAACATTAATATTATCAAAATTTTAATCAAAATGATTAATTTAGTTTTATTTCCAATATTTACGCTTACTAGTGCGTCCAATCCCAGGATTAAAACCATTAGTTGGATCTAACTTCTTATAAAAATTTGATAAAGATGGTTTGGCAAAATATTCATGACCAACATTATGTTCTGCTGGATATTCAGCGCCTCTAGCATCAAACGTTTTTAATAATTCTTGCTTCAGTGCTTCAGAGTCTACGCCTTTTTTAACAATGTAATTTTGATGTAATACATGGCAAAATAAGTGACCATAATACAGTTTAATTTCTAATAAATCATTTATCTCTGGCGATAATTTTTCAAACCAGTCTTTTTCATTACGAGGGAAAGCAATATCCATGGACATCATTTCTCCCGATTTTTTCTCATGTATGGCATGATAACGACCTATTGCACCTCCAGCAACAAATCGATTTAAAAGTGCTTTTTTACCTTCTTTTTTTGTACATTCAAAAAAACTTCCTTCATTTTTTGTAAAGAATTTTTTAAAATATGCTTTTGCTTCATCTATTCCCTCATCAGACATTTCAATTACCCAGTGATGCTCATACTGATCTCGGTACTTTTCCATTCGGGTTGGGAGGTGATTAGGCCAAAAATTACTTAAAAACTGCATTAATCTATCTGAAAATTTATTAGGAAGGAATTTAAATTTTTCAGCTAAGAGATCTACTTTACGTTTGAGTTCAAACAATTTTGGGATAAAACTGGGGCCCATTTTGTCAATCACTACAAAAGTATCCTTACAATATTTTTTAGTAGCATCGTAACAATCTCTATGTAGGTATTCACCAGAGATTGGCAGATGTTGAAACTTAGATAAAATATGCTGACGAATTTTACCCAATACATTTGGGCTATTGGTACCAATATAAAATACTTGATGACGCTTTGGTATTGGATAAGTATCTAACCGAACTGCAAAAACAGCAATTTTACCAGCACAACCTGAGGCAGTATGTAAGCGTCTTCTATCCGCATTAAAACGTGCAGGTGAACTTGCATCTACATCTCGTACTCGTTGTTGATATTCGTTATCACATGCTAGTTTATTAGGAAATCGTATTTGATCTTTAGTATAATTTTGAGTTTGCAAATTTTTTAGAATCTCTTCAGGTTTATCGCCAAGCTCAATGCCTAAGTCATTTATTAGCAATAGTTTTCCTTTTGAATTAATTTGTGCATAAAGTGAAAGCTCAGTATAAGCTGGTCCTCTTTTTACTAATGCTCCCCCTGAGTTATTACATATACCCCCAACAATTGAAGCTCCTATACAAGATGAACCAATAACCGAATGAGGTTCCCTTCCATAGGGAGCTAATTTATTTTCAAGTCCAAATAATGTACTTCCTGATAAGC
>JAYZHG010000034.1:0-8105 GCA_036166735.1 Bacteroidota bacterium
TTAGAAATAATATTATCTTCTTCTAAAGAAAATCAAAAGATAATATACTAAAGTTATTAGTAAGTTTAATAGTTAAAAAAACTTTTATGTCAATTAACCATTTTTAGATTTAGATCTTATAATTATAAACAATAAAATAGAACTTACAAAACCAAAAAGAATCAAAGATACTACCTGTGACCCATGAATTAGAGTAGCAAAAAATAAACCTGCTTCATAAGAAATAGTATAATTCAATAAAATTGAAGCTACTAAAAAATGATATGCACCAATTCCTGCATTTACAGGGACAATCATTCCTAAAGTCCCCGCAACTAAAACAGCCAAACCAGCATTAAAACCTAAGTGAGAAGTTTCTTGCAAAGCAAAAAATATGACATAACCCATCAAATAATATATGACCCATAAAAAAAATGTCGATAATAAAAAGTCCCATCTATAATAGATATCTTTAAAAGCAAATAATCCAATCTTAAATTCTTTAAACTTAAGATTAATAAAATCGTTTCTTTTGATTAAAATCTTAAAAAGATAAGACACAATAACAATAGCAATAACAATGAAAACCACATTTATGAAATCGAAATTTATTTTACTAACAATGTCTATCAATAAATTTACAAAGATTTCATACTCTATAACAAGAAGGAGTAATGCTAAAACGATTAACGACAAAACATCAACTATCCTTTCCGAAACCACAGTTCCTAATGAAGTAGATAACTTTATTGTATTAGTTTTAGAAATAAGGTAACACCTTACAAAATCATTAAATCGTGGAAAAATTAATGATGTGAAATAAGAAACTATCAAAACAATCGTTGTATTAAAAGTTGTTAAAGAATCTGACTCTTTTTCCATTAACAAATTCCATCTAAATGCCCTTATTATATGTTCAAAAATTGATATAATAATTGAAAGCCAAATCCATGAATAATTAACCGAATCTAAACGTGCAAAAAAAACTGACAAATCAATTTTTTGAAAAACAAAATACAACAGAAGTAAACCAAAAATTATAGAAACTAAAAAGTTAATAAAAAGAGACTTTTTTTTCATTGGCTCAAAAAAATTAATAACAAATTTAACAATAATGTATTATGATAATTTAAAGATTCAATGAATAAATATTAAAAATTGTAAAGTGACTTATTTTGATTAAATTTGTGGTTCTTTTAAATTAATATACGCAAAAAAATAATGGCCAAAAATTTTAAAATACTCTATGTTGCCGCAGAAATTAAACCTTTTTTAAATCATTCATATGTTTCTGAAATAGTAAGAAAACTTCCTCAAGCAATGCAAGAAAAGGGAATAGAAATAAGAATATTAGTTCCTAAATTTGGATGTATTAATGAAAGAAAAAACAGATTGCATGAAGTAGTTCGTTTATCAGGAATGAACATACCTATAGGTGATGATGAAAAACCATTAATTATAAAAGTCGCATCAATTCCAGCAGCAAAACTACAAGTCTATTTTATTGATAATGAAGATTATTTTCAAAGAAAAACTATTTTTCATAAAAAAAATGGAAAATTTCATAACGATAATGGTGACAGATGTATTTTCTTTTGTAAAGGTGTTCTTGAAACAGTTATAAAACTTGGCTGGGCTCCAGACATAATTCATTGTAATGACTGGATAACTTCTCTCATACCACTACTTGTTAATACAACTTATAAAGAAAACCATATTTTTGATAATGCTAAATCTATATTTTCTATTCATCAAAATCCATTTAAAGAAAAGTTGAATAAGAAATTCACCAATAAAATAATTGATGAAGAAATTGATAAGTCTATGCTAACTTCTCTCAAGTTATTAAATTATAATAGTTTAATTAAAATTGCTTCTGAATATTCAGATGCCATCATTAAGCCAAAAGAAATTATGAACAAACCCATTGAAAAGTTATTATCTGAAGTATCATCAAATAGCAAAATCTTTACAATTGATAATAATGATGAAAAAATTGTTGATTCACACTTCAAAATATACAATGAAATTCTTAGTTAGAATTATAATTATTTCAATTTTTTTTTTATTCTCTTGTGATGAAACCAGTGAGATTGGAATAAATGAAATTTTAACTGATCAACAAAATAAAATAAAAGTTGAATATGTAGAAATTCCTTTAGAAACTGCAAACGTCTACTATGATAGTGTTAGAACCGATGACGGAGAACTTTTGTTTGGAAAATATAACGATCCTATTTTTGGAGAAACAAAAGCAATAGCATATACACAATTTACTTCAACCATTACCGATGTGCAACAACCAAATCAAGTACCTGAAAACTGGTGGTTAGACTTACCCAATGATTCATCAATTCTTGACTCTGCCGTTTTATACTTAAAACTTTCAAGTTATCATGGAACAAATTTTATTGATGAACAAGAAGTTTATCTCAGTCAAATAGCAGATACAATTTTTTCAACTGGACTATATTTATCTAAAAGACTTACTGAAATCAGTCCTGCGAATAAAGGCTTGCTAGGCTTAACAAGATTTGTCGGTAGACCTAATGTAGATACAGCTAGAATTTCAATATCAATTAAAGAAAATTATGCTAAATTTCTATTAAATAGAATAGCAGAGGGAGCTTCTGAACAAGAACTCATTAATCAAATAAGAGGTTGGGCATTAATTCCTGGAGATAATAATTCTATAATTGTTGGATTTGACTTATTAGATGAATTAAGTAAAGTAGTTCTATACTATAAAAATCCATATGAAATAGGTGATTCTCCAGTAAAAGATTCTTTAAAGTATGTTTTTAGATTTGATTCTCCTTTAATAACACATTATAGTTATTTTGAAACAAATAGAGAAAATTCAGTGCTTTCTAATATACATTCTTTAGAAGAAAATGAAATATTTAATGTTGGTGATAATAAAGTTTATTGGCAATCTGGAACTGGGATATATCCTATCATTGATTTAAGTAATTTTTATTCGTTTATAGATACAGCTGGAAGTATAGTTTTAAACAAAGTACAGTTAACTATGGGTCCTATTGAGGATAATAATTTAAATTATATAAAACCACCAGACAAAGCAATTTATTATTTTGCTAATTCCAATAACGGTATTAATTCTACTGAAATCTATTCTAACCCTACAAATAATGTGATTTTAAAAGATAATGCATACTATGGTGAAAATACTGATAATGCTGAATACGTGTATGATAGTTTATTTACAAAATCATATCTTGGTTCATCAACTATTTTCTTTCAAGAAATAATTCAGGGAAATATAAATACCAAAAAACTTGTGGTTTTTCCAGACGTCGTAAGTTCATTCAATCAAGCTACAATAGATAAAAATAGCTTCATATTAAGAGTCTTCTATACAGATTACAAAGAATAATAAGGATTGAATTATAATTTAGAGATATGCGCATTCAATATCAAAGATTGTATAGATATATCAAAATTTGATATCAGTAGAATTGAGTTATGTACAAACAAAAAAAAGGGAGGATTAACTCCCTCAAAAAATTCAATTATAAAATCATTAAAATTAAACATACCAATACATCCAATTATTCGCCCAAGAGGTGGTAATTTTTTATATAACAAAACTGAACTTAGACAGATGATTGAATCAATAAAATTTTGTAAAAATATTGGTTGTCACGGAGTAGTTTTTGGAATACTCGATAAGAAAAATAAGATCAATATTAAAATGTGTAAAAAATTAAAGACTTTTTGTGGAAATATGTCAACAACATTTCATAGAGCATTTGATGAAATAGCGGACCCATTTGATGCCTTAGAATCAATAATTGATTTAAAATTTGATAGAATTTTAACAAGTGGACAAAAAAAAAATGCAAAAGAAGGTATTAAACTCATCACTCAATTAGCTGAAAGAAGCAAAAATAGAATATCAATTATGCCAGGATCAGGTATAAGATCGAGTAATATCGATTTATTCCTCAAAAACAAAAATATTAATGAAATTCATACGTCATCATACTCTGATGGCAAATTTTCCACTAATGAATTAAAAAAAATAATAAAAAAAATCACTCAATAGAATAAGCAACGTATGAGGATCCTGATTTAGTATCCAACTTTCCACCCCCACATGCAATAACTATATATTGTTTTCCATCAATCATATAGGTAGATGGGGTTGCATAACCAGCCGCTGGTAATAAATCCTCCCATAATAATTCTCCTGATTTTTGATCAAATATTCTAATTTTTTCATCCATAGTAGCAGCAATTATTATTATTCCACCGCCAGTTACAATCGGTCCACCATAATTTTCAGTTCCAGTTGTATTAAAACCATCAATGAATAATTCTTCATGATTTCCTAAAGGTATTTGCCATTCAATTTTTGCCTTATTCATATTTATTGCTGTTAATTGACCCCAAGGAGGTTTTATAGCTGGAAAGCCATCTTCTGCATACATTTTTTTAAAACCACCAAAAGAATAAGGATAAGGCCAACTAGATTTATTATTACTTAAAGTATCCTTATTTTCTTTCATCAAAAAATCAATTATTGATTCAATTTCAATATCATCTAAACTATTAAAAGATGGCATAATGCCCCTACCATTTATTAAAATAGATTTTAAATCCTTTTTTGAAATTTTATTTGAAAGATTAGAAATTGAAGGTATGTTAGAATAAATTCCTTTATTTCCTTCTAAATCATTACCATGACACGATAAGCATGCGGTTTTATAAATCGTTTCACCTAGTGCAGCCCCTTCTATTTTTTCCATACTTAAGTCCCAAGGCATTTCATTTGAATTTATATATAAAATATTTGTCTTTGGATTAAACGCTGCACCACCCCATTCCCCACCTCCATCAAGACCAGGAAACAAAATATTACCTTTAGTTGTTAATGGCTCAAACTCTCCATAAACTCTATTCTCCCACAATTTTTTAAAAAATTTATAAGCTTTTTTACTTCGTAATGGAAAATCTAATTCTGTTAATTTATTTCTTGAAAAAGAAGGAAATATAGTTGGAACTGGCTGAGTTGGCCATGCTTTTTCACCTTCTAATTTTGATGATGGAACATTTTTTTCTTTTATAGGATAGATAGGTTTTCCTGAAATTCTATCCAATACAAATAGGTATCCAGATTTCGTAATTTGAGCTAATGCTTTAACTTTTCTTTCTTTTATTTGTATGTCTATAAGATTTGGGGCAGCAGGTAAATCTCTATCCCAAATATCATGATGTGTTACTTGATAGTGCCATAGTCTTGAGCCATCATTAGGATTTAAAGCAATAATACTATTTGCAAATAAGTTAGCCCCTTCCCTGTCGCCACCATAATAATCAAATGCAGCAGATCCAGTCGGAATATATACAATTTCATTTTTTAAGTCTAAACTAAATCCTGACCATGCATTTGCTCCTCCAGATTTTAAATAAGCATCTTGAGGCCATGTATCATATCCAAATTCACCTGGATACGGAATTGTATGAAATATCCATTCCATTTTTCCTGAATACACATTAAAAGCTCTTATATGTCCAGGAACTGCACCTATAGATTCAGATGTCCTATGACCTAAAATTAATTTATCTTTAAAGATTACTCCAGGAGTATTTACGGCTAAAAGCATATCATCTACATTTTTTCCTAATCCTTTTTTTAAATCTACTGATCCTTCTTTTCCAAATGATTGAATTAATTTTCCATCTTTGGCATTAATAGCATACAACTTAGAAAAGGTAGCATATAGAATTCTATCCTCATTTTGATCTCTATAAATATTTAAACCTCTATTTACACCAGTACCATGATTTTTATAATTTCCATTATAAGGATCAAAAATCCATTTTTTATTACCCGATGAACCATCTAAAGCAAATAATTTCATAGTTGGAGTAGTTCCATAAACAACACCATCAACAATCAAAGGATTACATTGAATTTGAGATCTATTATTTGTATCGTGATCATCTGATTTAAATTCCCAAACTTTTTGTAATTTATGAACGTTTGATACATTAATTTGATCAAATGATTTATAATGAGATACTGAATTATCACCTCTATAATATGCCCAGTCATTATCACTAAAATCTCTTATCTTGGAGCAAGAAAGGAGAAAAATTAAAAAAAAAACTATTCTCATCCTCTTATTTTTAATATTTCTCTTACTTGAGTATAGAAGTAAATCAAAATACTAAAAACAATAATTTTTTGAGAAATTACTTGAATAAAAAGTGATTCATTATCCTTAAAAGGATTTGGTCCAAACTCCATAATAAGAATAAAAAAGAAAAGAATAATTGTAAAAAATAGACTTGAAAAAATCATTGTATTTGATGATTTAGAATTATAAACTATAGCTAAACTTTGAAAAATAGAATATAGCATTAAGGATCTAAATGCAATTTTTACAAAAAATACATGTAATTGAAATGTGGCATTTTCTGCAGAAAACATTGCCACTAAAACAAAACATATCATAGAAACCATCACAAAAATAATTGATATTCTTATAAAAATTTTACTTAGTTTCTCATCTAAAAAAAATTTATAATATGACATATAAAATAAGGTGTAAGATAAAGCCAAAATAAGCATTGATAAATTAAATAATAATGCTGAATAAAAATTATCCATGCCATTTTGAGCTGTCCATTCACCTAGGTTGCTGAAAAAATTATAAAAAAATAAATATCCTTCAGTAGTTGAATCAATTATAGTTCCTCCAGGATAAAGAAACATTGCAATAAGATTGAGAATAAAAAAAAGAAAAATACCTACAAATGATTGTTTAATCATAATATAATTTATTCTAAAAATAATAAATCTATAGTTATATTAACATTTAAAATAAGGATAAAAACATGAAAGTTGCTGTTATTGGTGCTGGAATATGGGGTGCTTGCTCAGCATATCATTTAAAAAAAGAAGGTGCAGACGTTGAGTTGTATGATATGTGGGGCCCAGGAAATGCAAGATCAGGATCTGGTGGTGCTTCAAGAATTATCAGATTGACTTATGGAAATGATAAAATATATACCGAACTAACAAATAAATCATTTGCGTTTTGGGAAGAACTATCAAATAAAAGTGAGAGAGAATTGTATAATGAAAATGGGATGTTATGGTTAGTTAGTCAAAATGATAGCAGCTATGTAACAAATTCCTCTAAAAACATTCAGAATTGTGGTCATACACTAGAAGAAATAAGTATAGAAAAAGCAAAAAATATTTATCCTAACATTAATTTCGAAGATATTAATCAAGTTTTTTTTGAAAAAAAAGCAGGAACTCTTATGGCAAGCCGATGTTGTAAAAATGTTGTGCGAGAATATCAAAAAAATGGAGGAAAAATTAAAATTGGAGAAGTAAAAATTGACGAAGAAAATTTAAATACTAAAAATTCAATATCATTCAATGGAAAAACAATAGATGCAGATAAATATATTATAGCATGTGGCCCTTGGAATAGAATTTTACTACCAAATATGCTACAAAAGCTTACATATATTTCAAGACAAGAGGTATACTATTTTTCAGTACCAAATAATCAAGCAAAGTCATTTAATCTTAACTCGATGCCATGTTGGCTAGATTTAAATGAAGATAACCCATCATATTACGGAATACCTTTCCACTTAAATAAAGGATTTAAAATAGCTTATGATGAGAGGACTACTTTATTTGACCCTGATGAGTCAGATAGAATTCCTCTTCCAGAGTTAGTTGATAGAACAAAATCATATTTATATCACAGGTTTCCAAAACTAAAGGGACTCCCAATAACTGAGGCGAGGGTTTGTCAATATGAGAATAGTTTAGATGGAAATTTTATAATTAACCACCATGAAAACAATAATAATGTATTAGTCTTATCAGGAAGTTCTGGACATGGGTTTAAGATGGGACCAGGTTTAGGTGAATTAGTAAGAAATATTGTATTAGAAAATAAAGAAATTCCTGAGTTTTTTAATATTAAAAGACTTGAATCAAACAACAAGTCATCTCAATACTATAATTCTCAAATAAAGTATAATAAAAGAAAAAGACTATTTAATTAATATGAGAAATGTTTTTTTACTCCTTCTTCTTATATCTATTTCATGTCATTATTACGACAATT
>JAYZHG010000035.1:0-14844 GCA_036166735.1 Bacteroidota bacterium
ATAATTTTACGTGTTAATTAATTAAATATTATTAGCAGTGATAATAGGAATACCAAAAGAAATAAAAAATAACGAATTCAGAGTATCAATGACACCATATGGAGTTAAAGAATTAATTAATAATAATCATACAGTATTTATAGAAAAAAATGCTGGATACAACTCCAGTTTCACTGATGAGGACTATATAAAATCAGGTGGTAAAATCCTAAATACAAATAAAGAAATTTTTGAAATTTCAGATATGATTTTAAAAGTTAAAGAACCAATTAAAGAAGAGTATAATCTTATCAAAGAAGATCAAATAGTATTCACCTATTTCCATTTTGCATCTTATCGCCCATTACTTAATGCAATGATTAATAATAAATGTATATGTATTGCATATGAAACTGTCCAAAAGAAAAATGGATCATTACCACTTTTAATTCCTATGTCTGAAGTAGCTGGTAGAATGGCAACTCAAGAAGGAGCAAAATATCTTGAAAAACCAATGGGAGGAAGAGGAATCTTACTTGGTGGAGTAACAGGAGTAACTCCTGCAGAAGTATTAATTATAGGAGGTGGAATATCTGGAACAGAAGCAGCAAAAATGGCTATAGGATTAGGAGCAAATGTTACAATTTTAGATACAAATAAAAATAGAATTAAAGAACTTAAAAAGTTATTTTCAAATCAAATTAATTGTATTCTTTCTTCTAAAGAAATTATAGAAAAATATGCTATAAAAAGTGATTTGATTATAGGAGCAGTCTTGGTTACAGGAGCAAAAGCCCCTAAATTAATTTCAAAAAAAATTTTAAAATTTCTAAAAAAAGGATGTGTTTTAGTTGATATTGCTATTGATCAAGGTGGATGCTTTGAAACATCCAAACCAACAACACACGAAAATCCAGTCTTTAAAATTAATGATGTTCTTCACTATTGTGTAACAAATATGCCTGGAGCTGTTCCATTCACATCAACCTCTGCACTAACAAATAATACATTAAAATACATTATAGAAATTGCTAATAAAGGATGGAAAAAAGCAGCAAAAGAAAACAAAGAGATACTAAATGGCATAAATGTTATTAATGGAAAAATCGTACACAAAAGTATTTCTGATACATTTAATTTACAATTAAATGATATTAATAATTTAATTTAATGGATATAATGGAATTTCATCTAACCATTTGAAGCTATTTTCATTCCAATTATATTCACACAAATAATGAGTAAGACCATTAGTAATCATTATATAATTACTTTTATATATCTTATTATAAACAGATATCTGTTTAAAAGCATTTCGGTTTATATTTATTTTGAAAGACTTACATTCTACTAATAAGAATACATTCATTTTTTTATCATAAACTATAATATCTGATCTTTTACTTAATTTATTATACTTTAAACTAGATTCAATCTTAATAAGACTTCTAGGATATTTATGATCATTGACTAGATGATGAATAACATTTTGTCTTACCCATTCTTCTGGAGTTAATACAATATTTTTTTTTCTAATAATATCAAAAACATAAATTTCAGAATTAATGTTTTTGATTTTAATATTATGTAATGGTAAATTTAATTTGAACATTATAAAATTATGTTACTTTCTAATTTTAACAAAAAGTAATATAACAAGACCTATCAAAAAATAAGAAGCTAAAACCAAAGTACTTATTCTCATACTCCCTGTAATCTGTTCAATATACCCATATGAAAAAGTACCTAAAACAACAGAAATATTATATGATATAGCATAAAAATTAAAAAAAGATGCATTATCCTCTATTTCAATTGGAATTAATTTAGAAAAAGTTGAACGTGATAAAGACTGAATACCACCCATAACTAAACCAACTGTAGTTGCAAGTAAATAAAATTGATTTTCATCTTGAATAAAATAAGCTGAAATACATATAATAATCCATAAAATATTCATAATAATTAAAGAAAACTTATTACCCCTTTTTTTAGATATATAAGCAAAAAAGTAAGCACCAAAAATTGCAACAATTTGAATAATCAATACAGTAAGTATTAATTTGTTCTGATCAAGATTTAACTCTTTATCTCCAAAATATGAAGCTATTAACATTACGGTTTGAACCCCCATACTATAAAAGAAAAATGAAAACAAAAATAATTTTAGATTTCTTACATTCTTTAAATAATTCCAAACTTTAATAAGCTCTTTAGTCCCATAAGAAAGAATACTAAAAGATATTTTTTGATTTTTTACAACTTCAGGAACAGTAATAAATGTAATTTGTGAAAAAACTATCCACCAAATACCAACCAATAAAAATGTAAATCTAGTTGCTAAAGCGGAATTGCTAAATCCAAAAAAATCATAAAATGTTATAAGAACTAAACAAATAATTAATAATATGACACTTCCAACATAACCAAAAGAATACCCACGAGCACTTACTCTATCAAATTTATCTCTAGAAACTATTTCAGGAAGAAAAGCGTTGTAGAAAACTAAACTACCTGAAAAACCTAAACTTGCTAAAACTGAACATATTACACCAAACTCTATATTAGAACCATCAAAAAAATATAAAGAGATACAAGAAGCTGAACCTAAATACATAAATATTTTAAGAAATAATTTTTTTCTTCCAACATAATCTGCGATTCCTGACAAAATAGGTTGAATAATTGTTAATAATAAAAATGAAAATGATAATGAATATGAATACAAAACAGAATTTACAATTTGAATACCAAAAAAAGACACTATGTATGAACCATCTAAACTAGTAGTTACAGAATTAAAATAAATAGGAAAAATAGCTGTGGTAATAACTAAAGAATATACAGAGTTAGCCCAGTCATACATGCACCAACCATTTATAACTTTATTACTTGATAGAGTTAATTTATTATACATTCTTTTTAAATAAGAAAACGTATATATACTTCACTTTCTTATTTAAATATCAATAGTTTGAATTGAACTGTATAGAATTTTTCTTGCATTTGCTTCTCTCAATTCTTGTTGGACATCCGACACTATTCCCATCTTAGACTCAACATCTACTTTCATTGCAATAGTAATTTGATCTCTTTCCGCTTCATTTAATTTATCTTTTTCTTGATTAACAAATAATATAATTTCATCAATTTCAACAAAAACATCATTCACCTGAATTTTAGGTTCTTTACCAAAAATACTACTCTGTTTAGGCTCACCTATATAAATATAACTAACTAATGACTTTCTTTCTAATTTAGATAATTGAACAGCTTTAGGTAATTT
This sequence comes from Bacteroidota bacterium, assembly GCA_036166735.1. GTDB lineage: Bacteria > Bacteroidota > Bacteroidia > Cytophagales > MED-G16 > JAPYTU01. The sequence continues at coordinate 3,266 of JAYZHG010000035.1, forward strand.
TTGTTTTACAAGAATATCCGTTTCCCTCATTACAGTAGTTACCATAAAAAAGAATAACAACATAAAAATAATATCTGGTAATGCAGCAGTAGGTATATCTTGAGATGTATTTGATTTTTTTCCAAATTTTGCCATTAGTTCACTATTTTATTAGGTTCTGCTATTGATATTGCTCGTGGTATTCCCTGTCTTGCCAATAAATATTTCTGATCTTGAACAGGATCATCTCTATCTAACTGTAGAAATTGTGAAGCTGATAAACCAATCCTTTCTCCATAAACATCATTATATGCTCCATTTACCTGATCTAACACTTGAACAAATAATTCATATGAGGTACCTCTATCAGCCTTAAAAGAAACTATAGCTGTTTTTGGATCATCTGAAGAATCTGCTTTTCTACCGTTAATAGAAATAAAAGACTTCATTGAATTAGGTAAGCTATTATATATTACAACTCCTTCATCTCCAGGATTTCCAAAATTTAAAATAAAAATTTTAACCATTTCTCTTAAATCTGTAACATCTAATAGAGGCTCATCCTCAACTAATAATTTATCTTGAGAATTCGCTAAAATTTTAAAAATATTTCTGGCATTTTCAGTAATCTCAGGAGGAGGTTGATTAGGATCGGGTTTAGGAGGTAAAAGCATAGCAATTCCTTTATCATTTGCTATAGTAGTAGTTACTAAGAAAAAAATTAAAAGTAGAAAAGCTATATCTGCCATAGATCCATTAGGAATCTGAGCAGTAGGTCTATTTCTTCTAGCCATTTTTAAAATTTTTAATCACTTCAGAATAAAATATTCCTCCTAGAGCTACACAAGTTAATACATATACTAATATTATGATTCCACCAATAAACTTAGATAAACTAGCATCAACACCAAATTCAGCATAGCTTGATAAAACCTCATTTCCAGATATTAACCATGAAAATAAAAATAAAGCAAGAATAGCTCCAATACCAATTCCTGAATCAACCAAAGATTTAGGATTTTTTGAAGCAAGATATAACGGAAAACCGATGGCTAAAACTGCACCAATTCCAATCATTAAATATCCGAAGTATAAAATAAAATCTATGAGATCAAATAACAATATCATTATTTAGATAATTTGTTTTTAACTAAAATATCAACAAGAGTGATAGAAGCATCTTCCATACTATTAACTAAAGAATCTATTTTAGAAACAAGATAGTTATAAAATAATTGAAGAATAACAGCAACTATAAGACCACCAACTGTAGTTAAAAGAGCAATTTTAATACCACCAGCAACTAAAGAAGGAGAAACATCACCAGCTTCAGCTATAGCATCAAATGCACCAATCATACCAATAACTGTTCCCATGAAACCAAGCATTGGAGCAAGAGATATAAATAATGAAATCCATACCATCCCTTTCTCTAATTTTCCCATTTCAACTGATCCATAAGATATAATTGATTTTTCAACCATATCTATACCCTCTGAAGCTCTCATAAGTCCTTGAACAAATATAGATGCAACTGGACCAGGAGTATTCTTACAAATTTCTTTAGCAGATTCAACACCTCCTTTAGAAGATATAGCATCTTCTATATCAAATAAAAGTTTGTTTGTATTAGTTGTTGCAAGATTTAAAGTTATAATTCTTTCAATTGCAACAGCTAAGCCAAGTATAAGACAAAGTAACACAATGCCCATAAATTGCCATCCTCCTTGAATAAACTGTTCTTTAATTGCATAATGAAATGATTGTGATTCTTCAACAACCTGAATGTCTTCTATAGTTTCAATTTCTTCTTGAGTAACTTCTTCCGCAACTATTGCAGTAGAATCTACATTTTCAAGAGTAGTAGTGTCTTCTTGTTCAATATCTTGAGAAAACGATGATAAAGGATAAGATAAGAACACGAATACTAATAAATAAGTAAATAATTTTTTCATAGTTAAATGTTATAGTGATTTGAAATTTTTCAAAAATAAAATTATTAATACATATAAAAAAGAACTTCATTGTATTTTTTGCAGAGAGGAAGGGATTCGAACCCTCGATACAAAGGATTACTTCGTATACATGCTTTCCAAGCATGCGCCTTCGACCACTCGGCCACCTCTCTAGTTTAAGTTAATTTAAATAAATTATTAACGTTATTAGAAGTGGTTTTAATTATATTTTTTAAGGGTAATGAGTGTAAAATTGATAATTTTTCAGCAATAAAATTTATATTTAGTGGTTCATTTCTTTTTCCTCTTTTTGGTTCAGGAGATAAATATGGACTATCCGTTTCCAAAATAATATTCTTTAAATTTATTTGAGATATTATATTTTTTATATTAGAATTCTTAAAAGTTAAGATTCCACCTACTCCAATTAAAAATCCTAAATCAATAATTTTATTTGCTTGAATAAGATTTCCAACAAAACAATGAAAAACACCTCCTAAATTTTGTTTTTTAAATTCACTTATTATTTCAATAGTTTCATCAACTGAATTTCTAGTATGAATTACTACTGGCAGATTATTTTTAATTGCTATGCTACACTGAATCCTTAAGGCATCTGCTTGATTATTAAAATTTTTACTGCTTCTGAACAAATCAATTCCTATTTCTCCAATTGCAATTATTTTTTCATTAAAATTTGCAAAAATTTTATCAATCTCTTCTTTATAATCTTCTTTAAGATAACAAGGATGAAGACCAAGCATTGGATAACAAATATTTTTAAATTTATTAGATAGACTAAATACAGCTGGAACCGTTTCTAAATTAATATTAGGCAAAAGAATTTTTTTTACTCCTCCTTCATAAGAACGAGAGATAACATCTTTAATATCATCTTTAAAATCCTTTAAATAAATATGAGCATGAGAATCAATCAAATGAGAATCCATAATTAATAATTCTTCATTATAAACCATTTCCAAAGTAGTTTATAAGTAATTTTTGATCCTGTTGTTAAAATCCCGACCCTATAAATTCTACCAGCAAACCATAAAGCAAATAATACAGATAATAGTAATAAAAATACAGATAATAATAACTGCCAATCAGGAACGCCAAAAGTTAACCTTGCCATCATTAGTATAGGAGAAGTTAATGGAAACATACTAAGAAAAATTGAAATATTACTATCAGGATTCTCTAATACAATTGCCATAAACATTAAACTTGCAATTATTGGTAATGATATTGGAAGAGTAAATTGACTTGCATCTTGTAAATTATCCACTGCAGATCCGATAGCTGCAAAAAATGCACCATAAAGAAAAAACCCTCCTAAAAAATAAATTATGAATGTTATAACAATTTTTTTAATATCTACTGAAGAAATCATATCAAAAATACCAAAAACTATCTCTTTAGATTGGTCTGAATTTTCTTGAACACTCATAACTTCATTTACTGAATTTGATCCATCGTAACCAAAATAGGTAGACGTAAAGGTTGATATCGCAACAGCCAAAATTATCCAAATTAAAATTTGAGTAAAAGCAACTGCACCCACTCCAAGGACTTTTCCCATCATTAATTGAAATGGCTTTACAGATGAAATAATTACCTCAACTACTTTACTAGATTTTTCGTCTAATACACTTTGCAGAATAAAAGTACCATATATAAAAACAAACATATAAATTAAAAACCCATTAAAATAACCCAATCCCCATGCCATATCAGAACTTGATTTTTTAGCTTCTAGATTAGAATTATTATCTTCAGAAATTGTTTCTGATATACTATAAGTATTTAAACTAACTTTAGTAATAAGCTTATCTAATGATTCTTGATTAAGATCTAAATCCTTAATTTTTACATTCTTTATTTTATCTTCTATAATATTTTCAATATCATATATTAAGTCCCCACTGGGAATGGTTTTAGAATAAAATTTTATTCCTGAAGGATCATAAATATCAAATTTTGGTATAACTAAAGCACCATATATTTCATCAGAATTGATCTTTTTATTTAATAACTCTAACTTCATTTTAGTCGGAACTATTATGTTATTATCAAATCCTATAGAATCTACAATTAATGAATTATAATCAATACAAGATATAATACGCTTTTTTTCATCATCACTTGAAAGAAAAAAAATAGTAATACCAATAAATAATGGAAAAATTAGTGGCGTAAGAAGAGTTCCTATTAAAAAAGATTTCTTTTTAACCCTCTGAAGATATTCTCTTTCAAAAATTATCCATATTTTATCCATTATTATTTCCCTCCTCAACCTTCATTATAAATATATCATTCATATTCGGTATCTTTTGTTTAAATTCTAATATTTCAATACTATTACTTAATAATAATCTTAAAAGATCACTTGAAGATATTTTTTTTATAAGCTTAATCTCTGATTCATAAATATTATCAACAACAATTTTAGAATCTATTACTGAAAAACTACTAATTTTATCATTAATTTTATTTAAGTGTTTAATTTTATAAATATCTGACTTGTAAGCAGATTTAATATCATTAATTTTTCCACTTAATATTTTTTTTGATTTATCAATCATGGCAAGATTATCACAAAGTTCATCAACTGATTCCATTCTATGAGTTGAAAAAATTATTGTCTTTCCTTCATCCTTAAGTCTGAGTAAATTTTTCTTTATTAAATTAGCATTTACAGGATCAAATCCAGAAAATGGTTCATCTAAAATTATTAAATCGGGATTATGTAATACCGTTGATATAAATTGCACCTTTTGACTCATACCCTTTGATAAATCTTCAATATTTTTATTCCACCAATTTGAAACCTCAAGATTATTAAACCAATCTCTAGCTGAATTAATAGACTCAGATCTACTTAAACCTTTTAATTTTCCCATAAAAAGTAAAAAATCACCAATTTTCATCTTTTTATACAACCCTCTCTCCTCTGGCATATATCCTATCTTTCTAATATCATTATAATTAATATTTGTACCATGAAGAAGAATCTGACCAGAATCTTGATTAATGATCTGATTAATTATTCTAATTAAAGTTGTTTTTCCAGCACCATTAGGGCCTAAAAGACCAAAAATACTTGACCTTGGAATATCTATACTTATATTATCAAGAGCCCTATGATTAACATAGCTCTTAGAAATATTTTTTACATTTAATAGATCCATAGCTTAACAATCATTTTTTTTCGTGAAATTAGTTAATAAATTAACATATAAATGAAATCTGATAAAATAATTTTAGGTATTGATCCTGGAACAAACATAATGGGATATGGAGTTATACAATCAGACCAATTAAAATTAAATCTAATTCAATACGGAGTAATTCATCTTAAAAAATATTCAGATCATGGAACAAAACTGAAAATGATATTTGATAAAATAAATGATTTAATCATTGACTACAAACCAGATGAAATTTCTATAGAATCTCCTTTTTATGGAAAAAATGTACAATCCATGTTAAAACTTGGAAGAGCACAAGGAGTTGCAATTGTGGCTGCATTAAATAAAGGAATACCAATCATAGAATATGCACCAAAAAAAATAAAACAGTCTGTAACCGGAAATGGTAATGCTTCTAAAGAACAACTTTCAGAAATGGTAATGAGAATACTAAATTTTAAAAAAAAGAATTCAATAAAAAAATTTGATGCAACTGATGCTTTAGGGGCTGCAATATGTCATTTCTATCAAAAATCCTCAAATAGAAATACAAAAAAATCTTGGAAACAATATGTTGAATCGAATAAAGAAAAAATTATCAAATAATTTCTGATTGAATTTTTTTACATATATCATTAAGTTCTGAATCTTTAAGAAAAATTTTTTTTTTGCTAAAATCAATATCATTCATTTCATTTAAAGGAACCAAATGTAAATGAGCATGAGGTACTTCTAAACCAATTACTGATAATCCAACCCTATTACATCTGGTAACTTTTTTTATAGCTTTTGATATTTTTTTAGAAAATAATAATATTTCAGTAAGAAAATTATCATCTAAATCAAAAAAATAATCTATTTCTTTTTTAGGAACAACAAGAGTATGACCGATAGATAAAGGATTGATATCTAAAAAAGCAATAAACTTGCTGTTCTCAGATATAATATACGCAGGTATTTCTCTATTTATAATTTTTGTAAAAATAGTACTCATATTACAATGAAATATTTAAAATTTCAAATTCTATGTTACCAGAAGGAATTGCAACTTTAACACGTTCACCTTTTTTCTTACCTAATAATCCCTTTCCAATTGGAGATTTAACAGATAATTTATTTTCACTCAAATTAGATTCTTCCTCAGAAACCAACATGTAATTAAAAATTACATTATTTGTTAAATTTTTTATTTTCACTTTAGATAAAACAGAAACCTTAGATATATCAATATTAGACTCATCAATAATTCTAGCATTACTAACAGATTCTTCAAGTTTTGATATCTTCAGTTCATGAAGTCCCTGAGCTTCTTTTGCAGCATCGTATTCAGCATTTTCCGAAAGATCTCCTTTATCCCTAGCTTCAGCAATTTGCTGTGCAATATTTAATCTTCCTTTTGTTTTTAAAAGATGTAATTCATCCTTTAATTTTTTAAGTCCTTCTTCTGTAAAATATGAAATTTCAGCCATAATTTTTAAAATAAAAAAAACGGAATACACCGTTTATAAATACAAATATATAAAAATAAGTGTTTAAATGCCTCCTAAGTGTTTAAATGCCTCCTATTAATATAGCAACTAGAAAATATATTGCAAGAGCTATAAGATCATTAGTAGTAGTTATAAATGGACCAGAAGCAAGAGCAGGATTAAACTTTAATCTATCTAAAATAATTGGTGTAATAGTACCTAAAATTGATGATACTAAAACTATAGAAAAAAGTGAAATAGAAACAATTTGTGCAGTTTTTGAGTAAATCTCTAGATTTAAAAAATTTAATTCATCAAATATTGATAAACCAAAATATACAATTAGAGCCAATACAATTCCATTTAAAATTGATACAGACAAAACTTTAAAAAGTCTATTAAGAACAGTATTTTCAAAAGCACTTGGATTTGATAAACTTTGAATAACAATTGATGATGACTGAATTCCAACATTTCCGGCAGTTGCCATAATTAAAGGAATAAAAAAAGATAATGATATAAATAATTCATTCCCTTCAAAATAATTATTTTCAAATGAACCAAGGAAAAAAGCTCCAAATAACCCTCCAAAAATACCAATTACTAACCAAGGAAGTCTTGCATTTGATAATTTCCATATAGAATCATCCTCTTCAACATCTGAAGTTATTCCTGACATAATTTGTCTTTCCTCTTCTGCAGTTTCAGTTATAACATCAACAACATCATCAATAGTAATTCTACCTAATAATTTTCCTCTTTTATTAATTACAGGAAGAACATCTAAATCATATTTTTGCATAATAATTGCTACCTCTTCTTGATTCATTTTTGAATCAACTGAAATAACATAATCATCATAAATATCTTTAATTCTTGAATTATCAGATGCAACAATGATATCTTTAAGAGAAACCTTACCTAATAATTTACCTTTATTATCAGTAACATAAACACTATAAATTCTAGATACTTTTTCAGCTTGCTTTTTTATCAAATCAATACATTGATTAATTTTCCAATTAATATTACACTTTACAAGCTCTTTAGCCATCAAACCACCAGCAACATCATCATCATATTGTAATAAATCTTTTAAATTTTTAGACTTTTCTTTATCACTTATTGATAAAATAGTTTCATTTCTTACTTCTGGACTAAGTTCAGCCAATATATCTGCACCATCATCAGAATCAATTATTTCTAAATATTTAGCAATTTCAGTAGACTTAAAATTGGTTAGAAAAATTTGCCTTGTATCTTCATCTAGCTCAGAAATTATTTTTGATGCTGTTTCCAAATCAATATTATCTACAACATATTTAGATCGAACAGAATCAAATTCATAAAGTAACTCAGTAATATCTGCTGGACTTACACCTTCAAAAGATGATTTAATAAATCTTACATCTTTACTTTCTATTGCAATTTTTAAATCTTCTCTAAATTCATTAGTTAGGGAGAATTTCATGATTAATTTTTTTTATTTCATTAGCCAACCAAATAAATTCACTAATTTTTAATTGCTCAGCTCTCTTAGAGAAAATATTATTTTTGATAAATGCTAATGGCAAATTTAGATTTTTTAGTGAATTTCTCAATGTTTTTCTTCTATTTTGAAAAGATTGCTTAATAATGTTTTTATAGAAATTATAGTCAACACCAATATCTATTACATTATTTCTTATTCCTTTTACAACAGCAGAATAAACCTTAGGCTTAGGATTAAATGATATAGGATCAACTATAAATTCTAAATTTAAATTAAAATACGTTTGCATAAGAACCGATAAAATACCATAAGATTTATTATTATAATTTGAACAAATCCTTTCACCTACTTCTTTTTGAATTAATATCACAAACTCAGAAATAATTAATCTATTATCCAAAATTTTAAAAAGAATTTGAGATGAAATATAATACGGCAAATTACTTATAATTGAAAATTTAGATTTAAATAATAAAGAAAAATTAATGTTTAAAACATCTTCATGTATAATTTTCAAATTATTTGGAAAATGTTCTTTTAGGTAAAGAATGCAATCATTATCTATTTCATTAACGATAAAATTATCTATTTTTTCATTTAATAAATACTTAGTTAATACCCCTCTACCAGGACCAATTTCTATAATATTAGATTTTTCACTTAATAAATTAACAATTCTTACAGCAACCTCTTCATTATTTAAAAAATGTTGTCCATATTTTTTTTTATTTTTTATTCTTATCATAATAATTATTTGAACATTAAATTTGAAGAAAGTATTATTAAATTAATGAAAAATAAAATTAAGAAAAAACTAATTATTGGTTTTAGTATTGGAGATTATAATGGGATTGGACCTGAAGTTTTGATTAAATCATTTTCTAACAAAAAATTATTCCAAAGGTGCATTCCTGTAATTTTTTGTGATCCAAAAATCATAAAATTTTATAAAAATAAATTTCAAATAAAGATTGATATTTTTATTTGCTCAAATATATCTTCTATCAAAGAAAATGTTTTAAACATATATCCAATAATAGATAATGACATAACCATAGAACCAGGAACTGTAAATAGTGCTGTTGGCGAATATGCTTTAAAATCTTTAGAAGAATTATTTATTTCAATAAATAATAATCAAATAAATGGGATAGTTACATTACCATTCAGTAAAATAGGGATACAATCTAAAAAATTCAATTTTCCAGGTCATACAGAATATTTATTAGAAAAAACTAATCAAAAAGAAAACATAATGATAATGGTTTCTAATAAACTAAAAATAGGTTTTATAAGTGGACATGTACCATTAAAATTGATGATTAAGTCTATTAATAAAGAAAAATTTTATAATAAAATTTTGATTTTTATAAATTCATTAAAATATGATTTTAACATCAAAAAACCTAAAATTGCCATCCTTGGAATCAACCCTCATGCTGGTGAATTAGGCTTGCTAGGAAAAGAAGAAATTGAAATTATTAATCCAACAATTAATAAGTTGAACAAAAAAGAAAATAAAATAGAAGGTCCTTTTTCAGCTGATTCATTTTTTGGCATGAAAAATTATTTAAAATACGATGGTGTAATATCTTGTTACCATGATCAAGGTCTTATAGGTTTTAAATCATTATTTTTTGATGAGGGAGTTAATTATACTGGAGGACTTCCAATTGTTAGAACATCACCCGATCATGGAACCGCACATGATATTGCTGGAAAAGGAAAAGGAAACGAATTATCACTCATAAATGCAATAAAGCTAAATATTAAAATATTAAATAATAGAAATTTTAATTCATAATTTTTTTATTAAAATATTATAATATTTTTGCATTTTAATTTTAAATCTATGTCAAAAAAAATATTAAAACAATTTGATATAAAAATTCAAAGTTTATCAAATAATAAACATGAATTTAGTTTTGATTTTGACCAAAGCCTTTTTGATTTTTTTTCAAAAAATTTAGATAGTAAAAAAAATTCTGGGACATGTAGAATTGAATTTATAAAAAATGACCTAATGTTAAATCTACTTTTTCATATAGAAGGTAAAACAAAACTTATTTGTGATAGAAGCCTAAAAGAATTTGATTATTTAATAAAAACTCAAAATAAACTTTTATTTAAATTCAGTGATCATGATGAAGAATTATCAGATGAAATGCTGACAATAAACCATAATAAATCAATTTTAAATGTAGGAAAATTCATTTATGAATTTTTTATATTAAAAATTCCCATAAAAAGATTGCATCCTTCCTTAAAAAATGAAGATAATATTAATAATTTTGTATATTCAACTACTAAAAATGAACAAAGAATTGATCCAAGACTAGAATTATTAAAAAAACTTAAAAAATAAAATGGCACATCCTAAAAGAAAAATATCTAAAACAAGAAGAGATAAAAGAAGAACACATTATAAAGCTAAACCAAAAAGCTTTGTTATATGTCCAACAACAGGTGAATCACATCTCCCCCACAGAGCATTCTGGTATGAAGGAAAACTTTATTATAAAGGAAAAGTTGTACTAGAAAAAGAAGTATCAGCTTAACAATAAGCATTTATGATTATAAAAAAAATAAAATCAAGTATATCTGGAGTTTTTGGATATGTTCCTGATTATGTTCTTACTAACAAAGAGCTTGAAAAGCTTGTTAATACAACAGATGAATGGATAGTTACAAGAACAGGAATTAAAGAGAGAAGAATTTTAAAAGGAAATTTGCAAGGAACTTCTGTTATAGGAACAAAATGTGTAAATGGTTTGTTAGAAAAAACAAATACTGATGCTAAAGAAATTGATTTAATCATATGTGCAACGGTTACGCCTGATATGGCATTTCCATCTACTGCTAACTTAATTTCTAATGAAATTGGTGCAACTAATGCATATAGTTTTGATATATCTGCAGCATGTTCTGGATTTTTATATGCTTTAGCTACAGCTTCACAATTTATTGAAGCTGGAACACATAAAAAAGTAATAGTTATTGGTGCAGATAAAATGTCATCAATAGTTAATTATGAAGATAGAAAAAATTGTGTTTTATTTGGAGATGGTGGAGGAGCTGTTTTATTAGAACCATCTATAGATGATACAGGAATACAAGATTTTATATTAAAAAGTGATGGATCAGGAGGATCAATGTTATGTTTAAAAGCTGGAGGAAGTAAAAGACCTGCTTCAATTGAAACTGTTAATAATAAAGAACATTTTATCTATCAAGAAGGGTCATCAGTTTTTAAATTTGCTGTTACAAAAATGGCAGATGTTTCAGAAGAGATTATGCTTAATAATAATTTAACTTCAGATAAAATTGCCTATTTAATTCCCCATCAGGCAAATAAAAGAATAATTGATGCAACTGCAAATAGAATGGGAATAGGTCCAGAAAAAGTACTATTGAATATTGAAAAATATGGAAATACTACTGCAGGTACAATACCACTTTGTTTTTGGGATTTTGAAAAATTATTTAAAAAAGG
>JAYZHG010000036.1:0-21920 GCA_036166735.1 Bacteroidota bacterium
GGTGAGTCAAAAAATTTGAATTTAATTTATCCAGAAAAGACAGAATCACTTTTAAAGAGGCTTCATGAATTACAAAAAAAAACCAATGCTAATTCTGTAAAGATAAATCCAAATTACAACTCCCCATCAAATTAAAAATTATATATATTCGCAATAAAATTTCTAAATATTTGTTTTATAGAAAACGTATTATGAAAAAATTTATATCCATTCTTTTTATCTCTTTATTATTTTTTACATGCAGTGATAATGATTCTGATTTATGTGTTGACGAGTCACTAGCAGACCCTAATAAGATGTGTACTAAAGAATATTTCCCCGTTTGTGGATGTGATAATGTAACCTATTCAAATAACTGTGTTGCTGAAGGTGCTGGCGTCACAAGCTTTACTATTGGAGAATGCAATAATTAATTATGAAAAAATAGGTTACACTATATCACCATTTAATATAGCTTAGCAAGCTTTTTTTCTTATTTTCTCATACAGATCAATCACTTCAGGAAGAAGTAAAGATTTTTCGTTATTTTCAAGAATATAATCAGCCTTTTCAAAGGATTCTTTATCCGTTAGCTGTGATTTAATAATGTGTTCTATTTGATCTTTTGTTCTATAAGAATCACGTTTTAATATTCTAGAAATTCTTAATTTTTTTTCAGCATAAACATAAATTACAAAATCTAATTCTTTATATGATTTAGATTCAAAAAGTAAAGCAGCTTCTTTAATAAGAATTTTTTCATTTTTATGTATTAAGCACCATTTTTTAAAATCATTTATTACAACTGGATGAACAAGATTATTTATTGTTTTTAATTTTTCTTTATCATAAAATACATTTTGTGAAATATATTCTTTATTAATTTTTCCATCTATATACGACTCTTTTCCAAAATAATTTATAATGCTAGAAATTAACTTATTATCATTTTCCATAAGATATTTAGCCATATCATCAGACTGATATATTTTAACACCTAAGACTTCAAATATTTTAGAAACTGTTGATTTTCCAGATCCAATACCTCCAGTAATACCTAATAAATATGGTTTCATAAATTATATTGATTTTCATAATTAAAAGCCATTAGATATTCAATGGTAGTATCAGAGATGCTATTTAATTCATTAATAAACCATATAAATGATCCAATAAAAGGACTAAACATAATAATTCTTGGTTGAGATAATAGTTTTGAAGGATTACAAATCCTCATTATTAATTTTTAGAATTTGTCATTTCCAACGACACAGAATTTCTATCAAATTGGATTTTAGTTCCTCTATCTACATCTAATGTGACTACAGTTTTTTCTATATTAACAATTTTTCCATGAACCCCTCCTACTGTAACTACTCTTTGACCTTTCTTTAAATTATTAACAAAATCACCTTGTTTTTTCTTTTTATTTTGTTCAGGTCTAATGAGAAAAAAATAAAAAACCACAAGAATAGCAACAGGGAAAAATAATTGAGCTAAACCACTAGATGCTTGTAACAATAACATGTGAATTATGATCTAGGTGAAACTTGAGCTTTAATTAATAATTTTTTAACCTTTGTCTCAGTATTTGCTGTTATGGTAATTACTTTATTTTGTATCCCAGGTTTATTACTTGAATCAAATTGCACTTGTATTTTTCCAGACCCACCTGAAGGTATTGGTTGTTTGGGCCAAGAAGGTACTGTACAACCACATGCAGCAGTAGCTTTTGAAATAATTAGTGGTGTTTCTCCAACATTCTTAAAACTAAAAGTATGAGTAACAACATCACCATCATAAATCGCACCAAAATTATGTTCTTCCTTATCAAATTGAAATTTAGGAAATGCACCTTGGGTTAAAATTGAAGAAGATCCTCCTCTTTTCAATGACGCCATCTCAGTTTCTAATTTTGCAATTCTAAGTTCTAATTCATTAACATTAGAGCTGCATCCAAATGCAACCAAAATAATTATTATTAATAAAAATTTATACATCGTTTTAAATTTAATTTTCTTTTATTTTAGATAAAATTCCATCAACATCCTTAAGTAATTTTTCAGCTTTATTTTTAGCTTTATTAACCACTTTTTCGCTATTAATTTTAGCCTCAGAATTTATATCATCTTTTTCATCGATAATATCATCAATCAAATTTTCTAATTTTCTTTTATATTTATTTAATCTAAAAGTTAATCTATCTCGTGTATTATTACCTTTATCTGGTGCAAATAATATCCCTAAGATACCACCAAGCATTAAACCTACTAATAAGCTTATAAATGAATTTGTCGAATTTTTACTCATAATATCACTATTTATTATCAATTAATCCTTTCCCACTTTTATTAATTATTCCTTTCTTCTGCAAATTTAAAGAAATTACATCTAAAACACCATTTATAAATAATCCACTTTTTGGTGTACTATAATTTTTTGCTATATCAATACATTCATTCATTGTTACTTTTATAGGAATATTAGAAAAATTTACCATTTCCCCAATTCCCATTCTTAATATTGATTTATCCATCAACGATATCCTATCAATTTTCCAATTTTTGGAATTTTTTGTTATATATTCATCGTATTCAGACGTATGATCAATAATACTCTCAAACAAAGAACTAGCAAAATTAATGTCGTCTTTAATGTCTTCTGACAAATTTGCGAATGCAAATGTATTAAAATTTGGTGAATTCAACGATTCTATTGTTTTTTTAATCATAGATCTAATAATTATTCTATCATCATACCAATGAATATTTTCAATTTCAAAAAATTGATTTATATCTTCATTTTTAAATAAAATTTTGTTTGTTAATTTTTTTAGATAATCAAAATCATCTTTGAATTTAGGATTATTTAGTAAAAAATAATCTTTTGTTATTTCATTATCCACAACAAAATTATACCAATTTCGAATTTCAGGAGTTTTGGCATTCCAATTAATTTGAAAACGATTTAAATTATCAATTAATTTTTTATTTCTTCTTAAAAAATCAATCGCTATATTTTCAGAAAAATTAAATCTAGATGGACTTTTTTTAATTTTTTCTGATTTAGCAATTTCTTTTTTCTCAGCATTAATATCAGAAAGAATTATTGGTAAAGAAAGCAGTTTATAATAATACTTGTTAATCTCTTGTAAACTGGTAGATAAATTTCTTATAAAGTCAGGTTTTAACTGCTCAGGTTTATCACTAAATTTTATCAGACTATAGTAAGAATATAGATACTGTAAAACCCTAACCCTTAAAACTCTTCTATTGAGCATAACTCTTAACTTTTAAAGAACGAGCCACAAAGTTAATTAGATTTTTTTTTATTTCTTTTAATTCTTTCAACAGCAATTTTCATAGCTGCAGAATGGGTAGTTATTGTGTTTTCATTTGCATATTTAAATACATCAATAGCTTTATCATAAATTGTTTCCGTCATCTGCATAACTTTTTGTAAATCTATCTGATTAATTTGTTCATGATAAACACTAATTATTCCCCCTGCATTAATAAGAAAATCTGGGAGATATAGAATGTCCTTCTTCAGAAGTTCATTTGGAACATTAATATCATCTTCTAATTGATTATTTGCGGCACCTGCTATTATTTTACAATTTAATTTTTTAAGATTATCCATGCTTATAACACCTCCCAACGCACAAGGAGAAAAAATATCATAATGAAGATCAAAAATATGATCCGTTTCTATAATCTGAACATTTTTTGAAACAATATTATCTAAGTTTTTATTATTTATATCTGTCGCATAGACTATTGCCCCCTCTTTAATTAAATAATCAACTACTTTTCCTCCTACTTTACCAACACCTTGAATACATACTTTTTTATTTTCTAAACTATTATTTCCTGTAATTTGATATATAGCAGCTTTCATTCCAACATATATACCATAAGCTGTTGCAATAGAAGAATCACCTAGACCTCCATATTCTTTAGGAAGACCTACAACATAAGGACAAACATTTTTAATCCATAAAATGTCTTGAGTAGTCATATTTACATCTTGAGCAGTCCAATACTTTCCCCCTAAATCATTTAGAAAACCAGCATATCTTTCAATATATTTTTTACTTTTTAAATTAATATCTCCTATAAGAATAGCCTTTCCTCCTCCAGCATTTAATCCTGCTAGAGATGACTTATAACTCATAGCTCTTGATAAGTTAATAGCATCTTTTAAAGCATCATTTTCCGTAGCATAATTCCACATTCTTGTTCCTCCCATTGAAGGGCCAAGAGTTGTATCATGAATTCCTATAATTGCTTTTAAACCCAACTTCTTATCATTACAAAAGATGAGTTCTTCGTGATCATGAATTAATAATTTATCAAAAATTGTTTTATTTTCTTTATTAATCATTTATTGTATCTTTTAATAATAATTTTACGGTCTCATTATTTAAAGTTTTATAAATTTATAAAAAAAATTGAAAGAGCTTTCCTATTTAAATAAATACATATACAAGTATAAATTCTATTATTTAATTGGAGCATTTTTTATTTTAGTTTCAACATTTTTTGCTATCATACCTGCAACACTCATAAGAGAAACTTTCAATATGATTGAAGAAGGTTACTCTCTTTATATTTTAAATGAAGATTTTGACTTAAAAGAAAATGTTTTTAAAGATATTTTATTTTATACTTCTGGTATTATTTTAGCTGCTATTGTTAGAGGAATTTTTATGTACTTAATGAGGCAAACCATTATTGTTGCTTCGAGAAAAATAGAATACGATTTAAAAAACGAAATCTATTATCATTATCAAACTCTTCCTCTAGAATTTTATAATAATAACAATACAGGAGACTTAATGAACAGAATTTCTGAAGATGTAAGTAAAGTCAGAATGTACTTAGGTCCTGCACTAATGTATGGTTTAAACATAACTATTCTTATACTAATGGTTATACCTTTTATGATATATATAAATCCAACACTTACATTTTATTCTTTATTACCCCTACCATTATTATGCATAAGTATTTATTCTGTACAAAATATTATCAATAAACAATCTGAAGAAATCCAAAAATCATTATCAGACCTTTCAACATATGTTCAAGAAACATTTTCAGGAATTAGACTAATAAAATCATTTGTTAGAGAAATGAATTTCTCAAAAGTTTTTGATAAAAAAAGTGAAGACTACAAATCTATATCATTAAAACTCCAATTTGTAATGGCACTTTTTTTCCCTATTGTAATGACACTTATTGGCCTTAGCATAATAATAACAGTATATGTAGGAGCTCTAGAATTTTTTAAAGGAAACATAACAATTGGAAACATTGCTGAATTTTTAATTTATGTTTATTTATTAACTTGGCCAGTCACTGCTCTAGGCTGGTTAACAAGCATCATTCAAAGAGCATCTGCTTCTCAAAAAAGAATTAATGAATTCTTAAATCAAAAAACCAACATTATTTCAAAAAGCAATAAAATTTTAAATCTAAAAGGTAAAATCGAATTTAAAGATGTTAGTTTTATTTATCCCGATACAGGAATTAAAGCACTCGATAATTTAAATTTTAAAGTAAAAGCAGGAGAATCTCTTGGTATAATAGGATCTACAGGATCAGGAAAAAGCACAATTGCAAACAGCATTATGAGATTATTTGATATAAATAAAGGAAAAATATTAATAGACGATGAAAATATTAAAGATTTACACTTAATTGATTTTAGAAAACAAATTGGCTATGTTCCACAAGATGTTTTTCTCTTTTCAGATACAATAACCAATAATATTCTTTTTGGTTGCCAAAATGAAGATTTTAATTTAGTTCTTGAAGCAGCTAAAAATACTGACTTGATGAGAAATATAAATTCTTTTCCTAAAAAATTTGAAACTAAAATAGGCGAAAGAGGAATAACTCTTTCAGGTGGTCAAAAACAAAGAATTTCAATTGCTAGAGCAATAATCAAAAAACCTAAAATATTAATTTTAGATGATTGTTTATCTGCATTAGATACTAAAACTGAGAATATTATTTTAGAAAATTTCAAAAAAATAATGAAAAAAACCACCACTATTATTATATCACATAGAATTTCTTCTGTGAAACTAGCAAACCAAATTATTGTTATAGAAGATGGTGAAATAATTGAATCTGGAAGCCACAAAACACTACTAAATAACAAAAAACGTTATTTCAAAACTTACAATAGACAAATTGAAAAAAATAAACAAGAATTAAATATCAATTAATAAAATTCTTATACTGCATATCATACAAATTTTTATAGTACCCTCCATTAAGCATTAATTTTTCATGAGCACCTATTTCTTTTATATCACCATCTTCTATAACCACAATTTTATCAACTTGTTCAATAGTTGATAGTCTATGTGCAACAACTATCGAAGTTCTCCCATATAATATTTTTGAAATAGCATGCTGAATCATTTCTTCAGTTTCTGTATCAACAGAAGAAGTTGCTTCATCTAACAAAATAATTTTAGGATCATAAAGCATAATTCTTATACATGATATTAATTGTCTTTGACCAACAGATAGTGATGCCCCTCTTTCTTTAACATTATATTGAATTTTTCCTGGCAATTTATTTATAAAATTTTCAGCTCCAACACTTTTTATAGCATCCCAAATTTTATCTTCAGATATAGAATCATTAAATAATGTTATATTATTTGCTATAGTATCTGAAAAGAGAAAAACATCTTGTGAGACATAACCAATATTTTCTCTTAAATGAGAAATGTTATAATCTCTAATATCTTCATCGTCTATTAATATTTTTCCTTTATTAAACTCATAAAATCTATTCAAAAGATTAATAATTGATGATTTACCAGATCCAGTGCTTCCAACAAAAGCAATAGATTCACCGGCTTCTATTTTAAAATTTATATTTTTTAAAACATAATCATCATCATTATATGCAAACCATACATTTTTAAATTCTACAGAGCCAAAAATATCATTAGTAATAATTTTTTCATTGCTTTTTATAGTATCATAACTATCTAATAATTTAAATATTCTAGTAGAGCTCACTACACCCATTTGAATGGTATTAAATCGATCTGCTATGGATCTAATAGGTCTAAAAAATAATTGTAAATACATTATAAAAGCTATTAAAACTCCAATTGAAACCTGTTCAGAAAATAACTCTCCAGACCCATACCAAATTAATAAGCCAAGCCCTATAGAAGTAAATAATTCCATTACTGGAAAATAGATTGAATAATATAATACAGCTTTCAAATTAGCTTTTAAGTGAGTATCATTAACTTCAATAAATTTTTGATATTCTTTTTTTTCATTACCAAAAATTTGAACAACTTTCATTCCAACAATATGTTCTTGAACATAAGAATTTAAATTTGCTACAGCATCTCTGACTTCATTAAAAGACACTTTAACTTTTTCTTTGAAAACATATGTAGTTAAAAGAAGAAGAGGCAATGTTGATAAGCTTATAAGGGTAAGTTTCCAGTTTAATAAAAACATAAGGGATACAATTCCAAATAAAAGAAGGATATCACCAATAATAGCAGCGACTCCTTGACCAAAAATGTCAGCAATTGTTTCAATATCTGAAACATTTCTTGTTACAACTCTTCCAATAGGCGTTTTATCAAAAAATTTTAATTTAAAACTTTGCATATGAGAAAATAATTTTACTCTAATATTTTTAATTATATTTTGTCCTAACCACCCAGACAAATAAGTATGAAAATACATTATAATAGCATTAATTATCAATAAGAAAAACAGAAGCAAAGTCATGCCTTTTAACCCTTCTAAATCATTTAAGAGAACATAATCATCTATTATAATTTGGGTTAAATAAGGTCGAATTGGTCCCAAAACAGATAATAATAATGTTAAAAAAATCAACACATAAAACGTATTAATAAATGGCTTGCAAAAAATAAAAAGTCTACTTAAAATTTTTATATCAAATAAATTTCCACCTATTTTATTATTTTTCATATATATATATTTGACGGATATTTTATTTTTGATAAATATAATCCAGAAGCTAATACAGAAGGGCCAGCTCCCTTCCTATCTTTATTTTCTACTATTTTATTAAATTTCTCCAAAGATATTTTTCTTTCACTCACTTTCAATAATGTGCCTACTATACATCTGACCATACCCCTTAAAAATCTATTTGATGAAATAATAAAATTGAAATTATCATTTGATTTTTCAAATCGAGCATAATTAATAATACATTTAAAATTATTAACTTCCGTTTTAACTTTAGAAAAAGATTGAAAATCTGAAGAAGCAACTAATACTTTACAGGCTTCATTCATTAAATGAATATTAATACTTTCCTTATAAAAAAGAGATCTACTATTTAAAAATGGGTTTTTGTTTTGATGAATTTTATAAATATATTCTCTTGAAATAGCATCAAATCTCGCATTTGCTTTTCCTTTAACTTTATAAAATCCATTTACTGAAATATCCGCTGGTAAAATTGAGTTTATTTTATATATAAAATTATTATCAAGCAATTTTTTTGAATCAAAATGAGCAATTTGAGATAATGCATGAACACCTGTGTCTGTCCTACCACTTCCAAGTGTTTTTATGTCTGCATCAAGAAGAGTAGACAAAGATTTTTCAAGTATTTGTTGAATCGAACTAGCATTTTCTTGTATTTGCCATCCATGATAATTTGTTCCAATATATGATATATCAATAAAATACCTCACAAAATTACATTGTTTTATAACTATAATTTTTTTTCTTTGTACAAAATACATTCATGATTCAGAGAATCCAAACATTATTCTTAATCTTATTTATCGGCAGTATAATAACAACATTCTTTTTCCCTGCCTGGCAAAAAATTGAAATGGGTGATAATAATGAAAAAGTTAAAATAATTGTAACTGGATCTATATCAAGTACTAATTTTATAGAAAATGATAAAATAATAATTTATGATCATTTCTATATTAGTGGGACACTTATAATATGCTGTCTTCTCGCGCTTTACTCAATATTCAGTTATAAGAATAGACTAACTCAAATAAAAATAGGTACAATTAATTCTTTATTTACATCTCTAGTTATATTTTACTTTTTATATGAAGTTTTTTATAATGAAAGATATATAGACATCAATGATAAGATTAGTTTTCTTATTTCATTTTATTTAATATTTTTGGCAATATTTTTCAATTTTCTATCTAATAGGTTTATAAGAAAAGATGAATTATTAGTTAGTGAATCAAATAGAATACGTTAATTAAGTTAATAACAAACAAATGAAAGAAAAAGGTAATATCTCTATAAATACTGAAAATATTTTTCCAATAATTAAAAAATTTCTCTATTCTGATCAAGATATTTTTCTTAGAGAACTTATTTCAAATGCTGTTGATGCTACTCAAAAATTAAAAAGCCTATCTCTTATGGGTGAGATGAAAGATGAAATAGGTGAAGATACTATTGAAGTTATCCTTGATGAAAAGAAAAAGACCATAACTATATCTGATAAAGGTATCGGTATGTCTGCAAATGAAATTAAAAAATATATCAATCAAATTGCTTTTTCAGGAGCCACAGAATTTCTTGAAAAATATAAAGACAAAGGAGATGAACAACAAATTATTGGACATTTTGGGCTAGGATTTTATTCTGCTTTTATGGTTTCAAATAAAGTTGAAATAAATTCAAAATCTTTTAAAAAAGGATCTAAATCTGCAAACTGGATATGTGATGGAAATACTGAATTTGAAATAAAAGAATCTAAAAAGAAAGATAGAGGAACCGATGTAATTCTTTACATCAATGATGATTCAAAAGATTTTTTAAATGAATCTAAATTAAATGAGATACTTTCAAAATATTGCAAGTTTTTGCCTATAAAAATAAAATTTGGACAAAAAGATACTTCTGTAGAAGATGGAAAAGATAAAGAAGGAAAACCAAAATATAAAACTATTAAAGTTGACAACATTATTAACAATCCTAATCCAATATGGAACAAAAATCCAAATGATTTAAAAGATCCAGATTACTTAAATTTTTATAAAGAATTGTACCCTTTTTCAGAAGAACCATTATTTTGGATTCATCTTAATGTAGATTATCCATTTAATTTAACTGGTATTTTATTTTTTCCAAAAATTAAAAATGACTTTGAAGTACAAAAAAATAAAATTCAACTGTATTCAAAACAAGTATTTATTACAGATGAAGTTAAAGATGTTGTTCCTGAATTTTTAATGCTATTACATGGCGTTATTGATTCACCAGATATTCCTTTAAATGTATCAAGAAGTTATTTGCAATCTGATGGAAATGTAAAAAAGATTAATACATATATCACAAAAAAAGTGGCAGACAAACTAAATGATCTATTCAAAGAAAATAGAAAAGAATATGAAAAAAAATGGAAAGATATTAGCCTTTTTGTAAAATATGGAATGATTTCTGAAGATAAATTTTATGATAAAGTAACCTCATTTGCATTATTTGAAAGTATTGATGGAAAAATGAGAACAATTAAAGAATACAAAAAATATATTTCAAAAACCCAAATAGATAAAGATAAAAATACAGTAATTCTATACAGTTCAGATGTCAAAAAACAAGATTCTTTTATAGATGATGCCAAGAAAAAAAATTATGATGTCATCATTTTAGATAATGTAATTGATAGTCACTACATAAATCATTTAGAACAAAAATTGGATAAAGTACAACTCAAAAGAGTAGATGCAGATATACTAGATAAATTAATTGATAAAAATGAGAAAAAAGAGACAGTAATATCTGATAAAGAAAAAGAATCTTTAAAAAAATTATTTGAAAAAATAATTAATAATAAAACCACTACTGTAAGTATTGATGCACTTGATCCATTAGATAACCCAATTATTATTACTCTCCCAGAATTTTTTAGAAGAATGCAAGATATGGCTAAAACCAGTGGATCAAATCCAATGATGATGGGAGCTCCTGGTGAAATGATAGCAGTATCAATTAATGGAAATCATAAAATTATTAATAAAATCATTAATGCAAAAACAGCGAAAACCAAAGAAAAAATAGCTAGTCAAATTTATGATCTTGCTTTACTATCTCAAAATATGTTATCAGGATCTGATTTAACAAATTTCGTGAGAAGAAGCATTAATATACTAGGAAAATAATTTTTAATATGTATTTTCGTTATTAGTGCATGTCTATTATTAATCGATATATATTTATTATAACATTATTATTTTGGAATACAAATGCTTATAGTCAAAATATATTTCAGTTAAATACAGATACAATCAATTCTAAAGATTTATTATTTCAATTTGCAGAAGATACTCTTCTTCAAACAAAAAAAAAGAAAAAGAAAAAAAAAATTTATTTCGGTGAAAAAACAAAAAAAGGATTTATTAAATCAACCAGTGGTAGAAATAATCTTTACGAAAATTTCCACTACATAAATAAATATATTCTTAAAGATCAGTATGCTCAAGAAGTATATCTCTATGATAAGAAAAAAAAGAAAATTGTAAAATCAAAAAAACGAATTGATGAAAGTTACATGCTTCATGGACCTTATATCAAAAGAATAGATGATCAAACTATAGAAGAAGGTTTTTTCTATTTTGGACTTAAACATGGAAGATGGGTGCGATTAAACAGATCTGATATATTACAAGACAAAGAAACATATTTCATGGGATGGTTAAATGAATCTATTAGATTTTTTTGGGACCAAAAAAAAGAAAACCTTAAAGAAATTATTCCAATCAAATATGGTGAAAAAAATGGAATGTATTATGCATTTCATTTAAATGGAAATTTAGCAGCTAAAGGAGAGTATCAATTTAATAATAAAATTGGAGTATGGATTGAATACCACTCAAAAAATGGTAAAAAGAAAAGAGAAATTAAATATAATAAAGATCCATACAATAAAAACAAAACATATATCTCTAGAGAATGGAATTTAAATGGAAAATTAATTTATGATCGAGATTTATTCTTAAAAAAAATCAATAAATAATAATCAATACCATAAAATTGCATAATCATACATAATACTTAAATTGAATTCATTAATAAATAAAAAAGTAACATATACTAATCTAGGTCATATTGATTATCAAAAAGCGTGGGATAAACAAGAAAATATATTTAAAAAAATTATAGATGTTAAAATTAAAAATAGAAAGAATAACAGCAATAATAAAACTGAAAATTATATTTTAACATGTTCTCACCCTCATGTTTATACTCTTGGAAAAAGTGGCAATGAAAATAATCTCCTTATTAATAATAAAATTATTAAATCTCAAAAATTAGATTACTATAAAATAAATCGAGGGGGAGATGTTACCTACCATGGACCAGGCCAATTAGTTATATACCCAATCTTAGATTTAGAAAATTTTTTTACTGATATACATAAATATTTAAGATTTTTAGAAGAAGCGGTAATTATGACTTTAAAAGAATTCAATATCAAATCGGGAAGAATAAAAAAACTTACAGGTGTTTGGGTAGATATAAATACTTCAAATCCAAAAAAAATATGTGCAATGGGTGTTAAATCAAGTAGATGGGTAACAATGCATGGTCTCGCTTTAAATGTTTCAACAGATTTAAGTTATTTCAATAATATTATTCCCTGTGGGATAAATGATAAAGAAGTAACTTCAATTGAAAAAGAGACAAATAAAGTAATTCAAACGATACTTGTGGAAAATAAATTAATAAAAAATCTATGTAAAATTTTTGAATTTGAATTAATAAAAAAATAAATTTTGGGAAGAAAAAAGAAAAGAAAATTAAAACAAGAAAAAACCTTTACAGGTATAGTTGATCATGTTAAAAGAAGGTATTGTTTTGTGTCTTCAGATGAAATTACTGATGATATAAAAATAAAATCCAGAGACATGAAAAATGCTATAAATGGTGATAAGGTACTTTTTAAGTTACTAAATAATTATAATTATAAAGGCTTTGAAGGAGCAATTATAAAAATAATAGAAAGATCAAAAAATGAATTTATAGGAAAAATTGAAGATCATAATGATTTTGCTTTTTTTATCCCTGATAACAAAAAAATATTCACTGATTTTTTCATTAAAAAGAAAAGCAAAAAAAAATATGATAATAATATAAAAGTTCTTGTTAAAGTAACTAATTGGAATTCAAGAAGAAAACCCGAAGCAGATGTTATTAAAATTATTGGAAAATCAGGAGAAAATAATACAGAAATTCATTCAATTATCCATGATTTTAATTTATCTACATCCTTTCCAAAAAGTGTTGTAAAAGAAACTCATAATTTATCAGATAAAATTTCAAATGAAGAAATAAAAAAACGTAAAGACCTAAGAAGTATAAAAACGTTTACAATTGATCCTGATGATGCAAAAGATTTTGATGATGCTCTTTCTATTAGAAGAAATAATAATGGTTCATTTAGTGTTGGTATACACATTGCTGATGTTTCACATTTTTTTTCTAATAAAACCGAAATTAATAAAGAAGCTGAGAAAAGAGCAACTTCTGTTTATTTAGTTGATAGAACAATACCAATGCTTCATGAAAAACTTTCAAATGATTTGTGTTCTTTGAAACCAAATACTGATAGATTAACTTTTTCGGTATTATTTGATGTAAACATTAAAGCTGAAATAAAAAATATATGGATTGGTAAAACAATTATACACTCAGATAAAAGATTTACATATGATAATGCTCAAGATGCTATTGATAATAATAATAGTTCTTTTTCAAAAGATTTAAAAACATTAAATTCTATATCCAAAATAATTAGATCTAAACGTTTTAAATCAGGAGCCTTTAATTTTAAAACCAAAGAAGTAAAATTTAAATTAGATAAAAATAAAAAACCTATAGGGGTATATAATAAAATCAGAAAAGATACGCATAAAATGATTGAAGAATATATGCTACTTGCCAATAAGATTGTTGCTGAAAAGATTAATGAATTTGAAAAAAATAATAAACAAAAATACACATTTGTATATAGAATTCATGAAGATCCAAAAGAAGAAAAATTAATAGAATTAAAAAATTACATTAATCAATTTGGATACAAAATAAATACCGAAGAAAAATATCTTTCCCAATCTTTAAATGATTTAATGGAAAAAATTAAAGGAAAACCTGAAGAAAGTTCAATTGAAAAATTTGCTATTAAATCAATGTCAAAAGCAAAATATTCTACTAATAAAACAAAACATTTTGGTTTAGCATTTAATAATTACACACATTTCACATCCCCTATTAGAAGATTTCCAGATGTTATGGTGCATAGACTTTTATACAAATATTTAAATGAAAGTAAGCCAGAAGATAAAACGTATTATAAAATACTTTGTAAACATTCTTCTAAAATGGAAATTAATGCTACAAAGGCAGAAAGAGAATCTATAAAATTTAAACAAACAGAATATATGACAGCGTTTATCAACCAAGAATTTGAAGCTATTATTTCTGGTGTTACAGAATGGGGTATTTATGCTGAAATTATCAAAACAAAATGTGAAGGTTTAATTAAAATTTCATCAATGAGGGATGACTACTATGATTTTGATAACAATAAAATTCAAATAGTTGGAAAAAGAACAAAAACAATATATCAACTTGGACAAAAAATTACTGTTAAGGTTGTTAATACAGACATTAATAAAAGAACTATAGACTTAGAACTATTATGAATATAAAAAGCAAACAATATTTCAATAAAATAAAATCTGAACTAAATAATCTTAATCTCAAAAATAATCCTAAAGAACTTTATGAGCCCATAAAATATATTCTTAAAATGAAGAGTAAAAAAATCAGACCTATATTATCCATTCTAGCTTATAAATTAAAAAAAAATAACTGGCAAAAAATAGTCCAATATGTCATTGCTATTGAATTGTTTCATAATTTCACTTTAATTCATGATGATATTATAGATAATGCTATTCTTCGAAGAGGAGAAAAAACTATACATAACAAGTGGAATAATAATATAGGAATTCTTGCTGGTGATTTATTAATGATTCTTGCAAATAAACTATTTTCTAATTTGCCATTAAAAATCATGCAAAAAGTATTAAAAAGATTTAATGAAATTGCTATAAAAATTTTTGAAGGTCAGCACTATGACATGAATTATGAAAATGAAAAATTAATAACAGAAAAACAATATATCAATATGATACGTCTCAAGACTGCAACCTTAATTGGTTTTAGCCTTGAATTAGGAGGAATTCTTTCAAAAATGAAAGATCTTGATATAAAAAATTTGTACCGATTTGGTGAATTCATAGGTATTGGTTTTCAATTACAAGATGACTATTTAGATGTCTTTGGAGATAAAAAATTTGGAAAAAAAATTGGTGGAGATATTCTACTAAATAAAAAAACATACCTATTAATAAAATTATTAGAATCAACTAATGAAAAAGAAAAAATAATAATTAACAATTGGATCAATAATTCTAATAATCCAAAACAAAAAATAGAAGCCATAACAAATCTGATGAAGGAAAAAAATATTGATAGTATAACCGAGTCAGTAATTAATGATTATTTCAATAAAGCATTTGATTATTTAAAAAGAATTGATATTAAAAACTCAAAAAAAAATGAGCTAATTGAATTCAGTAAAAATTTAATAAATAGAAAAAATTAAACTTTATCTATAACCGACACAAAAGATCTATCTTTTTTTCCTTTCTTAAAATCCACAAAACCATCCTTTAAAGCAAATAGTGTATGATCTTTTCCCATTCCAACATTAAGGCCTGCATGATGTTTAGTTCCTCTTTGTCTTACAATAATATTTCCAGCAATAATTTTTTGACCACCAAATATTTTAATACCTAGTCTCTTACTATGTGATTCTCTTCCATTCTTAGAACTACCTGCTCCTTTTTTATGTGCCATATTAATTTATTTTATATCCTTAATTAAAATCTTAGTCATCAATTGTCTATGACCATTTTTAACTTTATACCCTTTTCTTCTTTTTTTCTTAAAGACAATAACCTTATCATTTTTTAATTGAGATAAAACTTCCCCTGTTACTTTTGATCCTTTTATTATAGGTTTCCCAATTTTAACTTTTCCTTTTTCACTAATAAAAAGAACGTTATTAAATTCTATTTTTTTTCCTTCTTTAGAATCTATTTTATCTGTATAAATAAACTTGTTTTTTTCTACTTTAAATTGTTTCCCAGAAATATCTACAATCGCATACATTTTCTTTTATTGATTTTTTTAAAAAGGTCTGCAAATTTATGCTTTTATATCTATTTATCAAATCAAAAAAAATAAAATAGTTTTTTTTAAAAAAAAAACAAAAAAGGTTTACAGATTACTTTGATATTATAAACAGTTTTTATAATATTTGCAAAGCCTAGATTAAGATTGAATATTTAGTGATATTTTAATTAATAGCTTCCAAACAAGAACGTATTATAAACCGCTTATATTGACTAATATATTTTAGTCATTATATTATTTTTATCAATATAATGACAAGAATTTTTTTGTCTAATTTTTTAAATAGTTAACAAAATATTTAATGCAACAAGAGGCCCAATTACCAGAACCTATTTTAGAAGAAAATGCTGATAGATTTGTACTATTCCCTATTGAACATGATGACATTTGGAAATTTTACAAAAAAGCAGAAGCAAGTTTTTGGACTGCTGAAGAAATCGATCTTAGTACCGACTTAAAAGATTGGGAAAATTTAAATGATGGTGAAAAACATTTCATCAAACATGTACTAGCTTTTTTTGCAGCTAGTGACGGTATAGTTAATGAAAATTTAGCTGAACATTTTGTGTCAGATGTACAATATACTGAAGCAAAATTTTTCTATGGATTTCAAATTGCTATTGAAAATATTCATTCCGAAACTTATTCATTATTAATTGATACGTATGTTGAAGACCCTAAAGAGAAAGATAATTTGCTTCATGCAATAGAAACTTTAGACTGTGTTAAGAAAAAAGCAGATTGGGCACTAAAATGGATTGATAATGGAACTTTTGCTGAAAGATTAATTGCATTTGCTGCTGTAGAAGGAATATTTTTTTCTGGAAGTTTTTGTTCAATATTTTGGCTTAAAAAAAGAGGTCTAATGCCTGGACTTACTTTTTCAAATGAACTTATATCTAGAGATGAAGGTCTTCATTGCGATTTTGCATGCCACTTATACACAAAACATGTAGTAAATACCTTACCAAAAGAAAAAGTCACAAAAATCATTGTTGATGCCGTTGATATGGAAAAAGAATTTGTTACCGATGCATTACCAGTGAAACTAATAGGTATGAATTCTGATTTAATGTGTCAATATATTGAATTTGTTGCAGATAGACTTCTCATTGAACTTGGTTGTTCTAGAGTATACAATTCATCAAATCCTTTTGATTTTATGGAGATGATATCCTTACAAGGCAAAACTAATTTCTTTGAAAAAAGAGTTGCTGAATATCAAAAGGCAGGTGTCCTTAAAAAGGATGATGCCGCTGATAGTCCAAAATTTTCATTAGAAGAAGACTTTTAATATATATAAATGCTAGTAATAAAAAGAGACCAAAGAAAAGAATCAGTAAAATTTGATAAAATAACTGCAAGAATTGAAAAATTAAGCTATGGTCTAAATACTAAATACGTAAAAACAATTGAAATTGCTAAAAAAGTTATTGACGGTATTTATGATGGAGTGTCCACCCAAGAACTTGATGAATTAGCAGCTGAAACAGCCGCAACTCTTACTACCAAACATCCAGACTATGCAATTTTAGCAGCGAGAATATCCATCTCTAATCTTCACAAAACAACGAGCAAGTCTTTTTCAAGTACCATGAAAAGATTATACACATACATCAATCCAAAAACAGGGAAAAATGCTTCACTTTTATCTAAAGAAATATATGGAATCATCAATAAAAATGCCTCAATTCTGGATTCTTCTATTATTTATGATAGAGATTTTAGTTATGACTATTTTGGGTTTAAAACCCTTGAAAAATCTTACCTTTTAAAACTTAAAGGTTTAGTTGTTGAAAGACCTCAACACATGCTCATGAGAGTTGCGATTGGCATTCATAAAGAAAACATTGATGCTGCTATTGAAACATATAATTTGCTTTCTGAAAAATGGTTTACTCATGCTACACCAACACTTTTTAATGCAGGTACTCCAAAACCACAACTATCATCATGTTTTTTACTTACAATGAAAGATGATAGTATAGAAGGAATATATGATACATTAAAACAGTGTGCAAAAATATCTCAATCAGCTGGTGGAATAGGACTAAGTATCCATAATGTTAGAGCTACAGGATCATACATAAATGGAACCAATGGAATTTCTAATGGTATTATTCCTATGCTTAGAAATTTTGATATGACAGCACGATACGTTGACCAAGGTGGTGGAAAAAGAAAAGGAAGTTTTGCTATATATATTGAGCCGTGGCATGCAGATATTTTTGAATTTCTACAACTCAAAAAAAATCATGGAAAAGAAGAGCTAAGAGCAAGAGATCTTTTCTATGCAATGTGGATACCAGATCTTTTTATGAAAAGAGTCGAAGCAAATGAAGATTGGTCATTATTTTCTCCAGATGAAGCAAAAGATTTGCACGAAACATATGGTGATGATTTTGAAAAACTTTATACTAAATATGAAAAAGAAGGAAAAGCAAGAAAGTCAGTAAAAGCTCAAGACTTATGGTTTGAAATACTAGAATCACAAATAGAAACAGGAAACCCTTATATATTATATAAAGACGCAGCAAATAAAAAATCTAATCAAAAAAATTTAGGAACAATTAAATCTTCCAATCTATGTACTGAAATAATGGAATATACATCACCAGATGAAATTGCAGTATGCAATTTGGCTTCTATAGCTTTAAACAAATTTGTTAAAGATGATATGACTTATGACCACAAAAAATTATATGAGATTACTAAAGTCATTACTAAAAATTTAAACAAAGTTATTGATGTTAATTATTATCCGGTTGAAGAAGCAAGGAATTCTAATATGAGACATAGACCTATTGGAATTGGAGTACAAGGACTTGCTGACACTTTTATTCTTATGAGATATGCTTTTGATTCTAAAGAAGCTAAAAAATTAAATGCTGAAATTTTTGAAACTATTTATTTTGGAGCAATGGAAGCATCAATGGAAATAGCAAAAAAAGATGGAACATATGAATCCTATAAAGGTTCCCCAGTATCAAAAGGTATTTTTCAATTTGACATGTGGGGAATAACTCCAAATTCAAATAGATGGGACTGGACAAAACTAAAACAAAAAGTGAAAAAGAATGGTGTTAGAAATTCTCTACTACTAGCTCCTATGCCCACAGCATCTACATCACAAATTCTTGGGAATAATGAATGCTTTGAACCCTATACTTCGAATATCTATACAAGAAGGGTATTATCTGGGGAATTTATTGTAGTAAACAAACACCTTCTTAAAGACTTAATAAAGCTTAATCTTTGGGACGATACTATGAAAGATAGACTAATGGAAGCTAATGGCTCAATTCAAAACATTAAAGAAATACCCGAAAGTATTAAACTCCTTTACAGGACAGTTTGGGAAGTTTCTCAAAAAAGTATAATTGATATGGCTGCAGACAGAGGAGCATATATATGTCAAAGTCAAAGTATGAATATTCATATGCAAGATGCCACTTTTGGTAAATTAACATCAATGCATTTTCACGCCTGGAAAAAAGGACTAAAAACGGGTCTTTATTATTTAAGAACAAAAGCAGCGGCTGATGCTATCAAATTTACAATAGTAAAAGATGAAAAGAAAAGTATTGAAGAAAAAGAAAAGGAGCAAGCGGCAATAGAATGTTCTATCGATAATAAAGATGATTGCGAAATGTGTGGAAGTTAACCTTTGATTATTTTAAATGATTTTGTAAATTTGAACTCACCTAATTCTATTATGCAAATAATAGAAGCAGTTAAGAACCACCTATGGTAAGGTGGTTTTTTTATTTATAACAAACATTGACATTAAATAAAACCCCTATATTGTATTATGAAAAACATTTTCTTATTTAGTTTTTTAATATTATTTTTTAGTACATGTGATTCAATAGAAAAAAATATACCTGAAGAATGTACTACTCTAGGAACTCCACCTTTTGGAGGAACAATATTCATTGATCCTGATATTATAACACCAGAAGATCCAACAACCTTTATAAGTTTAATCTATAATGGACAAGGATCAAGAACCATGTTTGATAGAAGAGTTAATGATTGGGTTACATTAAATCCTTACCTTTTTCCTGCACAATATGATGATGGATTATATATTGAGATACAAGTAAATCCTGAATTTGGAAATCCTGAAGTCGCCGAAGTTCAAGCTTTAAAATTTGCAGAAGTAATTGGAAGATTAACAACACAGTTAAGAAAAGACGTTGAGACAGTATGGATACATAAAGGAAATGAACCATTCGGAGGTGGTAATAACAACCTATTAATTCATACAGACTGGTCAGAAGAAAATTATGAAAGCCAAGGTATTCTTGAAGAAACTTTAGTTCACGAAGCCTCTCATACTTCTCTTGACTCCTACCATGCTGAGACAGAAGATTGGCTTAATGCTCAATCCATTGATTGTAATTTTATATCAGATTATGCAAGAGATAATCCTATAAGAGAAGATATCGCTGAAAGTTATCTGCCCTATTTAGCTATAAGATATAGAGCAAACAGAATATCTCCATCTCTTAAACAGACCATAGAAAACACAATGCCTAATAGAATTAATTATTTTGACAATCAAAACTTTAACATGTATCCTATAGAATAAATTAAATTATTTATTTTTCTATAAATACAGATATTCCATTTTCACCCTGAACAGTATAAAAAATATAATTTATTTTATTTTCTCGATATACATATGGATCTCTAATCTGATGAACTTTTTTTTCTACCATACCAAATTTTGATTTTTTAATTGGCTCATGAGAACCTTCCCAACTATACAATGGGCTAAAAACTTCAGAAATACAATAAGGTTTCAATGTATACATATTTATTTTACACTTCATTACTCGTTCAGGACAATCACCTATTTTCGTATAATAACAATAAACAAAATTCTTTCGAACAAGTATAGAACAATGTCTCATGTTAAAAATAAATCTAGGATTTAAGATTTGATATTTACCATTAATTAGTTTATAAATACAACCGTATTTACTATTGTTTTTTGCTACTCCAAAAACTTTTCCTTTATATACAAATCTTCTAAAATAGAATAAGGCAAATTTTTCTTGATCAGGTATAAAATTTATACCATCATCAGAAATTGCGCTAGAGGATAATTGAGATTCTTTATCATATACTGAATGATAAATCATAACTATTTTATTATTCTTAAAATATATCTCTGGACTTGCAATGTGGTCAATTCCATTAATTTGATTTATATCTAAAACCCCTTTTTGATAAATATTCCATCTGCCCAAAAGATTATTTGAATATGCAAGTTTAATATGTGAGCCTTTATGATGAGCAAAATACATATAATACCTGCCCAGAGGATTATTAATCCATTTTGGAACTTTAATTACAGTAGGACCATTTATATTATCATTTTCTCTGTGTAATTTTTTAGGAGTTATAATTAGTTTTCTCATTAAACAAACTAAATAAAATATTTGCTATAAAATTATTAATCAATTACATATATTTAATTATGGGGCACAATCATTCACATAATCATACTTCCACTAAAAATATTAAAATTGCATTTTATTTAAATTTATGCTTCACAATACTAGAAATAATTGGAGGTATTTATGTTAATAGTATTGCTATAATTTCAGATGCTATTCATGATTTGGGAGATACTATTTCACTAGG
>JAYZHG010000037.1:0-9299 GCA_036166735.1 Bacteroidota bacterium
CATTTTTAGAAAGTCCAAATTTAAATAATCTAAATTCTAATTATGTTTTTAAAAATTTTATCAGTGGCAAATGTAATAGTGTAGCTAGAACAGCGGGAAAAAAAATATGTAACAGTCCAGGAAATAATCCATTTAATCCTTTAATGGTATATGGAGGAACTGGATTAGGTAAAACTCATATTATTCAAGCAATTGGAAATAAGATAATTGATAATAATAATAATAATAATAATAATAAAAGTGTTTATTATGTTACATCTGAAAAATTCGCTAATCAATTTATTGATTCTTTAAAAGAAAATAAATTAAAAAATTTCAATAAATTTTATACCAATATAGATGTTTTAATTATTGATGATGTTCAATTTTTCAGCGGTAAAACAAAAACTCAAGAAGTGTTTTTTCATATCTTCAATCAATTAAATCTAAATCAAAAACAAATTGTTTTATCTGCTGATAAATCTCCAATTCAATTAAGTGGATTGGAAGAAAGATTAGTAAGTAGATTTAAATCAGGACTTACTGTTGAATTAGAAAAACCTGATTATAAAACAAGACTAGACATATTAAAATTTAAAGTAAAAAAAGATAACCTCAGTATATCTAATGATATAGTAGAATATATTGCACAAGAAGTGGATTCAAATATTAGAGAAATTGAAGGTGTGCTTATATCATTAATGGCTCATTCAACAATTTATAAAATGGAAATTAATCTAAATTTAGCTAAATCAATTATTAATAAAATCGTAAAAAATACAAATAGAGAAATTGACATTAATTACATCCAAGAAATTGTATCTAAATATTTTCATATATCAATTGAAGAAATGAAAGATAAAGTAAGAAAAAAAGAAATAGTAATAGCAAGACAAGTTGCGATGTATTTCTCAAAAGATTATACTAATAATTCTTTAAAATCTATTGGTTTTCATTTTGGTGGAAGAGATCATAGTACTGTAATCCATGCTGTTCAAGCCGTAAATAACATGATTGATACTGATATTATTTTCAAAAAAAGTATTAACGAAATCAACAAAAGATTATCATCAAATTAAAATTAAATATTCTATTTAATTATTATTCCCCTTAATAATTTCAATAAAAAAACTTACTTTAATTTAGAGTTTATAAATATCTCTTAATCTATTGTGAAAAAATTATGTTAAAATGATCAAAATCTTTTTTAATTTATTAATAAAAGGAATTATTATCTACGAAAAAATAATTAAAACTTTCCAAACCAATAATTCAATCAAAAATCAAGATGATTTATTAAAAAAACTCATTAATAAATCAAAAAAAACTGAATTTGGAAAAGATCATAATTTTGCTAAAATCAAAAATTATTCTGATTATAAAAATAAAGTTCCAATAAGAGATTATGAGGATTTCAGTAATTATATTAATCAAATAAAATCAGGAAAAAAAAATATTCTATGGCCTGGATCTCCAATATATTTTGCTAAAACATCTGGGACTACATCTGGGACTAAATATATTCCCATAACTAAAAATTCCATTCCTAATCAAATTAACAGTGCTAAAAAAATGTTATTTGATTATATCAAATTAAAAAAATCCGTAAATATTTTAAATGGAAAAGTTTTGTTTTTATCTGGATCTCCCAAATTAGAACTGATTAATAATATTTATGTAGGAAGACTATCTGGAATTGTTAATCATCATAAACCCTTTTTATTAAAGCACATATACCTACCATCCAATAAAATAAATCTTATTGATAATTGGGAAAAAAAAATTAATAAAATCGCTGATGAAACATTAGGAAAAGATTTAAGAATAATTGGTGGTATTCCTCCATGGTTACAAATGTATTTTAATGTTTTAAAAAACAAAACAGGGAAAAAAATAAAAGATATTTTTCCAAATTTAAAACTAATATGTCACGGAGGAGTTAATTTTGAACCTTACCGAGCTAACCTTTTTGATGCTATAGGTTCTGAGATTGATACATTAGAAACTTTTCCTGCATCCGAAGGTTTTTTTGCCTATCAAAACAATTTTAAAAAAAATGACTTAATTCTTCAAACTAATTCAGGAATATTTTATGAATTTATTGCAATGGACAATATAAAAAATAAAAATCCAGAAAGAATAACTTTAAAAAAAGTTGAAATAAATAAAAACTATGCTATGATAATTACTACAAATGCAGGACTATGGTCATACAATTTGGGTGATACTATTAAATTCACTTCTCTAAATCCTTATAAATTAATCGTAACTGGAAGAACAAAACAATATATATCAGCTTTCGGAGAACATGTTATCGTTGAAGAAGTAGATAAAGCATTAATCAAAACCTGCAAATCATTTAAAGAAGTAAAAATAATTGAATATACGGTGGGTCCTAAAATAGAAAATAATAATCAAAAATCTCATCATCAATGGTTAATAGAATTTAAGAAAGAACCTAAAAATTTATATGATTTTGAAAAAGAATTAGATCTAAATCTACAAAAATTAAATCCATATTATAAAGATTTAATTCAAGATAAAGTTTTAACTACATTAAAAATTAAAACATTAAAAAAGAAATCATTTATTAACTTTATGAAATCTATTGGTAAGTTAGGAGGACAAAACAAAGTTCCTAGAATTTCTAATAATAGAAAGATTATTAATGAAATTTTAAAAAGTAATTAATTTGAAAAAAAAAATTGCAATACTTGGCTCTACTGGATCAATTGGGACTCAAACTCTAGAGGTCATTAATAATAATTTAGATAAATTTTCAATTGAATTACTTTCTGCATATTCAAATATTGATCTCATAATAAAACAAACAATAAAATTTAAGCCTAAAACAATTATTATTGGAAATAAAAACCATTATAAAAAATTAAAAATGACTTTTAAAAGTCAAAAAATCAATATTCTATATGGAGAAGATGCTCTAAACAATTTTTATAAATATTGTAATGTTAATTTAGTCGTTACTGGTTTAGTTGGAAAATTAGGATTAATACCTACAATAAATGCAATCAAAAATCAAATAGATATTGCACTTGCAAATAAAGAAACTCTAGTAATAGCTGGAAGTATAATTAATAAATTATTAATAAAACACTCTGTTAATTTATATCCTATTGATTCTGAACATTCTGCAATCTTTCAATGTCTAATTGGTGAATCAGAAAAATCAATTGAAAAAATTATACTTACTGCTTCTGGTGGACCATTTCGAGAGAAAACATTAAAAGAATTAAAAAATGTAACTAAAGTTGATGCATTAAATCATCCTAAATGGAAAATGGGTAATAAAATAACAATTGACTCATCAACATTAATGAATAAAGGACTTGAAGTAATTGAGGCTAAATGGTTATTTAACGTTGATATTAACAAAATTGAAGTTGTTCTGCATCCTGAATCTATTATTCATTCAATGGTACAATTTATAGATGGATCTATAAAAGCTCAACTCGGAGAACCAGATATGAAAATTCCAATTCAATATGCTTTAAGTTATCCAAAAAGAATTAAAAATAATTTTACAAGATATAAATTTGATATAAATAAATCTTTACATTTTAGAAAACCTTGTCTAAAAACATTTAATAATTTAAAATTAGCATTTGCTGCCGCCCAAAATGGAGGAAATGCACCATGCATTTTAAATGCATCTAATGAAATTGTTGTAGAATCATTTTTAAAAGAGAAAATTAAATTTCTTGATATGACTAATATAATAGAAGAATCTTTAAATAAAATATCCTATATTGCAAATCCTAATTTAGAGGAATTAATAGAAACAGATTACATTACTAGGGATTTTACAAAAAAAATAATAAATAATTTATAAGATATGGATGGTTTAATTATGGCACTTCAAATGATTCTTGCCCTCTCAATCATTGTGGGAATTCATGAATTAGGTCATCTTATAGCTGCTAAAATTTTTGGTATGAAGGTAGAAAAATATTATATAGGATTTCCTCCAAAAATTTGGAGTTTTAAATATAAGGATACCGAATATGGATTAGGTTCAATTCCTTTAGGAGGTTTTGTAAAAATTTCCGGAATAATAGATGAATCATTTGACACTAAACATATAAATAAAAAACCAGAGCCATGGGAATTTCGATCAAAACCTGCATGGCAAAGATTAATAGTTATGCTTGGTGGAATTATGTTTAATGTAATTACAGGAGCATTGATTTTTATAATTTTGACATATAATTATGGAGAGAGTTCTATATCTAAAGATGAAATAAATAAGGATGGAATATTAGCGCTTGAAATTGGAAAAGATATTGGATTTGAAACAGGTGATAAAATTTTAAAAATTAATAATGAAGATTGGAATAGATTTAAAGACTTAGTAAATCCAAATATTTTTTTAAATGAAAACAGTTATTATACAGTATTAAGAAATAATAATGAAGTAACAGTTTATTTACCAAAAAATTTTATTGATATGATGTCTTCAAAAGAATCTAAAAATAAATTTATATCTTATAGAAGACCATTCATTATAGATAGCGTATATTCAAATGCATATAAATCAGGAATTAAAAAAGGTGATAAAATTATATCTGTTAATAATAATAAAATAATTGATTTTAATGAACTTAGAAAAATAGTAGAAAGTAATTCAAATTCTATAATTCAAATAACTGTTGAAAGAAACAAAATACTTATTGATAAAATAGTAGATGTTAATAAAGATGGTCAAATAGGAATAAGAGCTGATATAAAAGAACTCAACATTACTAAAGAATATTTTTCATTTTTTGAATCTATAAATATAGGAACAGAAAGAGCATTTGGGTTTGTTTGGTTAAATATTAAAGCATTTAAAAAAATGTTTGCAGGAGAAATAAACCCGACAAAAAATTTAGCAGGACCAATAGGAATTGCTCAAATCTTTGGATCTAAATGGAACTCAATTCAATTTTGGAGTACAGTTGGATTGCTTTCAATGATTTTAGCATTTATGAATTTACTTCCTATACCAGCACTTGATGGAGGTCATGCCATGTTTCTTTCTTATGAAATCATATCAGGAAAAAAACCATCAGAAAAATTTTTAGAATATTCTACTAGATTTGGAGTTATAATATTACTTGGTTTAATGTCTTTTGTAATATTAAATGATATATATAAATTATTTATCTAAAATTATTTCTATTTCTATCAAATCCAAATTCAATATTTTATTATTATCAACAAATTTAATTTTTGTTATAAATTCGTTTTCACAATCATCTTTTGAATTCCTAACTATAAATGATAATGCTAAAATTAAAGCTCTTGGAGGAAATAATGTGTCCCTTACTAAAAACCAAAATTATTACTTATCTAATCCATCATTTTTATTCTACTCAAAAAATCAAAATATTTCTATTAATCATATGAATTATATAGCAGACATTAATTCATCCAGTATTTTATATTCTGACAGTCTAAAACATATAGGAAAATTTGGTGTTGCAATAAAATATTTTTCACATGGTAAATTTGATGGTTATGATGTACTTGGTAATTCAACGGGATCTTTTAATCCAAAAGAATTTGCAATTACCATAACTAAATCTATTAAATTTTCAAATTTTATATTTGGAACAAATTTTAAATACGTAAATTCAAAAATTTATAATAAATCTGATAATGCATTTTTAATTGATATTGGAGTTATTTTTTATCCTATAACAAGAAAAAACTTGATTATAGGAATGACCATATCAAATTTTGGATTCCTATTCTCAAAAAATAATGCTTATATACCATTTTTCGTTCAGATCGGAACTACTTTCAAACCTGAATATATGCCTATTAGATTCTCATTTACAATTAATAAATCATCAGAAAAAAATCACTTATTAAATATCTATTCAAACTCATTTAATAAATTATTATCCCTTATGAATATAGGTACAGAAATATTAATATCTAAGAATATAAATTTTCAATTAGGTTATAATTATAAATTAAATAAAGAATTGTCCCTTACAAATAACAGAAATAATGGTGGCATATCTTATGGGATTGAGATACTTTTGAAAAGATTTAATATAAACTATGCAAGAGTAGTTATGAATACAATAAATACATCTAATGTAATATCCCTTAATTTTAATTTAAAAAGAATTTAAATTTACCAAATGGAAAAAATAAAAAATATGACACCGCAACAAATAGTACATGAACTAGATAAATATATCATTGGTCAAAATGAAGCTAAAAGAAATGTTGCAATAGCACTAAGAAATAGATGGAGAAGAATGAATGTAACTGATGAAATAAAAAATGAAATAATTCCAAATAATATACTTATGATAGGCGCTACTGGAGTTGGAAAAACAGAAATAGCAAGAAGGCTCGCAAATCTATCAGATGCTCCATTTACAAAAGTAGAAGCATCTAAGTTTACTGAGGTAGGATATGTAGGAAGAGATGTTGAAAGTATGGTTAGAGATTTAGTTGAACAATCCGTTAATTTAGTAAAAGTTCAAAAAAAGAAAGAAGTAAAAATAAAAGCTGAAAAAAGTGTAAATAATATTATTCTTGATGTGTTAATACCTCCAATAAATAAAGTTCAATCAAATATTAATTTAAGTTTAGAAAAAAAATCACCTAATGAAGACAAAGAAATAAATGAAAAAACTAGAGAAAAATTTAAAACAAAAATAAAAAATGGAGAATTAGATGATAGAAAAATAGACATAACAGTTCAAAAACCAAATAATTCAGGAATTGGAATGATTGGTGGTGGCATGATGGATGAATCTTCTATGATAAATTTACAAGATATGATAGGCAACATGATGCCCAAAAGAAATAAAAAAAGAAAAGTAACAATTGGTGAAGCAAAAAAAATACTTCTTGAATCTGAGATGTCAAAGTTGATTGATATGGATGAAGTAAAAGATGAAGCTATACAAAGAGCTGAAAATACAGGAATAATTTTTATAGATGAAATTGATAAAATTAGTGGAGGATCAAAAAAAGGAGGTGGACCAGATGTTAGTAGAGAAGGTGTTCAAAGAGATCTATTACCAATTGTTGAAGGAACTTCTGTTACCACTAAATATGGAGTTATGAAAACAGATCATGTTTTATTTATTGCTGCAGGAGCTTTTCATTTATCAAAACCTTCCGATTTAATCCCTGAACTTCAAGGCAGATTTCCAATCAGAGTTGAATTAGATAATTTAACACAAGATGATTTCTTAAAAATATTAAATGAACCTAAAAATTCATTAACTAAACAATATACCGCTTTAATTAAATCTGAAAATGTAGAAATTATATTTAATAAAGATGCTCTAAAAGAAATTTCAGAAAAAGCATTTATAATTAATTCAGAAATTGAAAATATTGGAGCAAGAAGACTTCACACTGTAATGAGCAAACTTTTAAATGAAATATTATTTGATATTCCTGAAAAAATTGGTCCTAATGCAAAAATTATTATTACAAAGAATATGGTTGAGGAAAAACTAAATGCTATAACTCAAAATAAAGATTTGAGTGAATACATTTTATAGTTTTAAATCTTTCGGAAATTTAATCCATTCTACTAATCCTGATTTATAATTTATATTCTTCCAATTATCAACATCAAATACTATTATTACAATACCTGAAGTTGGCAAATTATCTAATTTTAAATTAGTTAATTTATTAATGATATTAGTTAAACCAGGATTATGCCCAACAATTATTGCATTATTATATTTATTATGTATTTTAAGAACACAGTCAAAAATTAAATCAGATGAAGAATGGTATAAATTTTCAGACAATATATTTGATCTAACATTAATTAAATCTAAAAAATAATTTGACGTTTGAGTAGTTCTTTTTGATGAACTAGATAATAATAAATCAACTTTTTTAATCTTGTTAGATAATTCAAATGACATTTTTTTTGCATCCTTTATACCTCTCTTATTAAGAGGTCTATCAAAATCAGATAAGCTATGATCCTTCCAACTTGATTTACTATGTCTAATTATTATTAAAGTTTTCAAAAAATAGATTTAAAACGACTTGGAATTTTAATAATTGGATTTCCTTTAAGGTTTCCTGGCTTATTTATAGCATAAAAAGGTCTAAACCATGATTGTTTCTTTCTAGCTTTATCAAAGAAAGAATCACCATCAATCGGTGAACTATTTTCAATTAACATAAAAAGCTTATTACGTCTATCAAAATGTCTTTTCCAACCATCTTTTAATAGCGACTTATCCCCCATTTTTTTCTGTG
Source organism: Bacteroidota bacterium (assembly GCA_036166735.1). Classification (GTDB taxonomy): domain Bacteria; phylum Bacteroidota; class Bacteroidia; order Cytophagales; family MED-G16; genus JAPYTU01. The sequence continues at coordinate 8,239 of JAYZHG010000037.1, forward strand.
CTATTTTATAATCAACCATACCTAAATGAAATAAAAACAGGTTTGGATCAATTGTAAAATTTTTTCCTTTTATCCTATGTAGACCTGAGCCCCACGTAAGAGGTCTAGTAGCAATAATTGGTTTCGTATAACGAGCCGAAACATGAGCAAAATTTCTCTGCTCTAAAAAACATTTTTTAGGATTTATTGATTTTTCATTATTTCGATTTTGACCTACATCTAATCCTAAAGCTGAAAGAGAAGAAGAAAAAATAGGCTTCTGCAAATACTCAAATAATGTTAGATTAACATTTGGATCCACGACCAATAATTCATCAATATCACAGGCAATTACAAGATCATATCGATGAAATAAAGTTTTTGCAAATTTAGAAATAATTAAAGCACGATTACGATCACCAGTAGATCTACCGTATTTAATATGAGGAATCTTTATAAAATTTATTTTTTCAGCTTTTTCAGGTGAAGGTTGATCAAAACCATCTAAAATGAGAAACAAATTATTAAAACCAAATATTTGACTATAATAATCAATCCATTTTGAAATGAAAAAATTATCGTTTCTAGCCATAGAAAGTACGGCAATATTTTTATTAATATTATCTTTCATTTTATGAAATTAATTACAAATTCAAAATATCATCCATCCAATTAAATATTTTTTCTTGATCTTCTCTTTTTGCTAAATCAAGACTTTGTATACATACAAATTTAATATCCTTATTTTTAGCACATAATTTAATTTTTTTACTAACATAATTCTCCTGTCTATTAACAGGCTTAAAGTATATCGCTTGTATTGGAACAGAGAAAAAATTGCCTTCACAAATTTCTAAATGATTAGCAAGAGCTATAGTATTATATTGATTATAATTTCGAAATTTAAGATCCATATATTTTAAAAAGATATTATTATGTCTATTAAAGTAATTTTTTAATCTATTTCTATCAACTGGATGAGGCGTATGTTCTGATCTAAAAAATCGAAATTTAAATCCTAAAATTTTTGCAGACCACCATTGACTAATATAAAATGAAGGACTTAAATTTGTAGTATTATA
>JAYZHG010000038.1:0-3243 GCA_036166735.1 Bacteroidota bacterium
ATAAAAAACCATTAAATGGTGCAAGGATTGCTGGTTGTCTTCATATGACAATTCAGACAGCGGTATTAATAGAGACCTTAATAGAACTGGGTGCTGAAGTTACTTGGAGTTCATGTAATATTTTTTCTACTCAAGATCATGCAGCGGCAGCAATAGCTGCTAAAGGGATTTCAGTATATGCATGGAAAGGTATGAGTGAAGAAGAATTTAATTGGTGTATTGAACAAACTTTATTTTTTGGTGAAGATAGAAAACCACTTAATATGATTTTAGATGATGGTGGTGATTTAACTAATTTGGTATTAGATAATTTTCCTGAATTAATTGGAGGTATAAAAGGTTTATCTGAAGAAACAACAACAGGTGTTCATAGATTATATGAGCGAATGAAAAATGGTAATTTACCTTTACCAGCTATTAATGTTAATGATTCTGTCACAAAATCAAAATTTGATAATAAATATGGTTGTAGAGAGAGTGCTGTAGATGCTATAAGGAGGGCTACTGATGTGATGCTTGCTGGTAAAAGGGTAGTGGTTGCGGGTTATGGAGATGTAGGAAAGGGAACAGCTGCATCTTTTAAAGGTGCTGGGTCTATTGTAAGTATTACAGAAATTGATCCTATTTGTGCTTTACAGGCTTCAATGGATGGATATGAAGTAAAAAAAATGTCAACTCTTATTTCTAATGCAGATGTAGTTATTACTGCAACTGGAAATAAAAATATAATAATTTCAGATCATTTTTTATCTATGAAAGATAAGACTATTGTATGTAATATTGGTCATTTTGATAATGAAATCGATATGGAGTGGTTAAATGATAATTATGGTCATACAAAAGAGGAAATTAAATTACAAGTAGATAAGTATACACTAGAAAATAATAAAGAAATTATTGTTTTAGCAGAAGGAAGACTTGTTAACCTTGGCTGCGCAACTGGTCATCCTAGTTTTGTGATGAGTAATTCATTTACAAACCAAACTTTAGCTCAAATTGAATTATGGAGTAATAGTGATAAGTATGAAAATAAAGTCTATATGCTTCCTAAAATTTTGGATGAAAAAGTTGCTAAACTTCATTTAAAAGCTCTGGGTATAGAATTAGAATCAATTACTGATGATCAAGCAGAGTATATTAGTATCAATAAAAAAGGTCCTTATAAACCTGATTATTATAGATATTAATTTATAATCACTTATATTTGCAGCAATAACATCAAGAATACTTAGTTGTATACCAACCGGTTTGATTAACGGTGGTTTCAAGATGTGGGCTTATCGTCAAAAATCGATCCTCATTGTAGTTCTTGATAAAATTAAATTAAAATAATATGAAATATTTATTTACATCAGAATCTGTCAGCGAAGGTCATCCAGATAAAATGGCAGATCAAATTAGTGATGCAATACTAGATGAATTTTTAGCTTTTGATTTAAATTCTAAAGTAGCTTGTGAAACTCTTGTCACAACTGGACAGGTAGTGGTAGCTGGAGAAATAAAATCAAGATCAATTATTGATCATGATAAAGTAATAAGGGGTGTTATTAATGATATTGGTTATAATAAAAGTGATTATCAGTTCGATGCATTATCATGCGGAATTTTTTCATCCTTACATTCGCAGTCATCTGATATAAATCAAGGTGTAGATAGGTCTGTTGATAAAGAGCAGGGAGCTGGTGATCAGGGTATGATGTTTGGTTATGCGTGTAATGAAACTGATGATTATATGCCTATTACAATAGATTTATCTCATAAGCTTCTAATTGTACTTGCTGAAATAAGAAGAGAAAATGATGAAATTAAATATTTAAGACCTGATTCTAAATCTCAAGTGACTATTGAGTATAATAATGGAAAACCATCTAGAATTGATAGCATAGTAATATCTACACAACATGATGAATTTGACTTAGATGATAATATGCTAAAAAAAATAAAGAGTGATGTTATTAATATATTAATTCCTAGAGTAATTAAAAAATACCCTCAGTATTCAAATTTATTTAATGATAAAATTACCTATCATGTGAACCCAACCGGAAAATTTGTTATTGGTGGTCCTCATGGAGATACTGGTCTTACTGGAAGAAAAATTATTGTTGATACGTATGGAGGAAAAGGTGCTCATGGAGGAGGTGCATTTTCTGGTAAAGATCCTAGTAAAGTGGATAGGAGTGCTGCTTATGCAACAAGACATATTGCAAAAAACTTATGTGCTGCAGGTGTAGCAGATGAGGTACTCGTTCAGGTAAGTTATGCAATTGGTGTAGCACAACCTATGGGTATTTATGTAAATACTTTTGGTACTTCACATTCTAGTATGAATGATGGTGAAATCTCTGATGCTATAACAAAAGGTATTGATATGACTCCATATGCTATAGAAAATAGATTAAAGCTTAGAAATCCCATGTTTAGAGATACTGCCTCTTATGGGCATATGGGAAGAAAACCAATTACTGTTTCTAAAATGTTCACTTCTTTAGATGGTAAAAAAGTTGATTATAATGTTGATTTATTTACTTGGGAAAAACTTGATTTGATTGAAAAAATTAAAAATATTATTAAATAAAATATTATGAAAAAAACATATAAAGATGTGGATTTAAAATTTTTAAAAGCAATTCCTAATCCTGATAAGAAAACGTATGAAATTAAATTAAAACAACCTGAACTAACTTTTTTAGGTGTATATGGACAGCCAGATTTTGCTGCTTTATATGTTTTAATTTATCCTGGAAAAAAAGTTATTGAATTAAAATCTCTAAAAATTTATTTACAACAGTACAGAGATATAATTATTTCATACGAGAGATTAATTAATGTTATTTATGATGATTTAATTAAAGTTTACAAACCTAAAAGGTTACGTATTGTGCTTGACTGTAATCCAAGGGGAGGTATATCATCTAGATTAACACAAGATTCTGACTGGAAGTCTTTAGGTGGAAAAGAAGAATACATAAATTATACAGAAGACGTTTGGTAAAAAATAGTATAAATGCTTCATTAAAATATGAAAAAAAAATATACAATTTTAATTTTACTAGTATTTTTGGCTAGTTTTTCAAGGATTGTACCTCATGTTCCTAATTTTACTCCCATTGTTTCTATAGCACTTTTTAGTGCATCATACTTTAGCAATAAGCACCTAGCTTTTATTATTCCAATACTTTCTTTGTGGTTCAGTGATCTTGTTATTAATAACGTTATTTTAAGTGGTTATTATGGAGAATT
>JAYZHG010000039.1:0-31775 GCA_036166735.1 Bacteroidota bacterium
TATTGATAAATCAACTTCTATGATATTTATTTTATTATTAGATTTAATTTTTTTTATTTTTTTTGTTAATTCACTCAAATTATTTTTTGATATAGAACATGTTATAATATTATAATTGTTTTTTACAAATTTATGAGCAATTGAATTGCCAATTCCTCTTGAACCACCTGTTATAACTACTGTTTTTTTCATTAGACTTCAATGTTGCATTTAATTTACAAATTTGTATGTATATTAAACAAAAAAAAAGATTAATTAATTGAAAAATTTAGGAAGATATATCTTATTCTTAATATCACTATTTCAAAGAAGAGAAAGGTTTAAAACTTATTTTTCATTAATCATAAATGAATGTATAAAAATTGGATACGATAGTCTATTTATAGTTTGTATAGTATCCGCTTTTATGGGAGCTGTAACTACATTACAAACAGCTTTTAACTTGGTAGGACCACTTATACCAGATTATGTAATATCACTTGTTGTAAGAGACATGACATTATTAGAACTATCCCCTACAATAATTGCAATTGTATTTGCAGGTAAAGTTGGTTCAAATATTGCTGGAGAATTAGGAACTATGAGAATAACTGAACAAATAGATGCATTAGAAGTTATGGGTATAAATTCTAGTTCTTATTTAGTATTACCAAAAATTATTGCATCAATTCTTATGTTCCCAATTTTGGTTATAATTTCAGCCTTTATAGCAATCTTAGGTGGTTATTTTGCAGGTTCATTAACAGAAGTAATCACAGGTGAAGATTATATTTATGGTTTAAGATATGAATTTAATCCTTTTAATATCCCTTTTGCATTAATTAAAGCTTATGTCTTTGCTTTTATTGTTTCTTCAATATCAGCATTCCAAGGATATTATACTTCAGGAGGAGCTTTAGAAGTTGGAAAATCAAGTACAAATGCTGTAACAAATAGTTGTATAGCAATTTTAATAGCAGACTATATACTAGCTCAAATTCTTTTATAAATGATAGAAATAAAAAACATTTCAAAATCTTTTAATAACAAACAAGTTCTTTTTGATATATCAGGAAAATTCACAAAAGGAAGAACAAATTTAATTATTGGTGCTAGTGGAACTGGAAAAAGTGTATTATTAAAATGTATGGTTGGTCTTCTTAACCCTGATTCTGGAAAAGTTTTATTTGATGGTAGAGATTTTACAAGTGGAAATAAAAAATTACTTACTGAAATTAGAAGAGATATAGGTATGCTATTTCAAGCCGGAGCACTCTTTGACTCAAAAAATATTGAAGAAAATATAAAATTTCCATTAGATATTTTAAGCGATTTAACAGAAAATGATAAAATTGAAAAAGTAAATCATTGTCTTAAACTAGTTGGATTAGACAACATTAATAAAAAAATGCCTTCAGAAATAAGTGGAGGAATGAGAAAAAGAGTTGGCATAGCAAGAGCTATTGTAAATGATTCAAAATATTTATTCTGTGACGAACCAAATTCTGGTCTTGATCCTGTAACAGCAATCAAAATTGATGATCTAATATTAGAGCTTACAAAAAAACTAAATACTACTACAATAGTTGTAACCCATGATATGAATTCTGTGGTTGAAATTGGTGAATACATAATGTTTGTTCATAATGGAAAAAAACTTTGGGAAGGAGACAATAAAAATATTTTAAAATCTGAAATTAAAGAATTAAATAAATTTGTTTTTTCAAATAAATTAATGAAAAAAATACAATAGATTATTTATGAATTGAAGAAACTCTACTCAAAATTTTCTCCTTTTCGTATTCATTAGCAATCGTTTTTTTACTTCTAATATACCAGAAAATTCCTATTATAAATATTAAAATATAAGTTGATGAAAACAAAAATAAAATTCCTGAATTTATTGTAGAAGATATTCCAGTTCCATCAGCATTTAATTCACTTTTCACAATTCCCTTACATACAGAACAGCCTTGAGCAAATGAGTCATAATCTAATAAAAGTGATAAAAATAGTATTATAAAAAATGAGATTAAATACTTCTTCATAATTGTTGATAAAATTCACTTATCATATAATATACTATAACTCCTGAGATTGAAACATACAACCAAATAGGAAAGGTAAATTTAACTAACTTTTTATGTTTAATTATCTGATTTGAAAGAGAATAATAAAAAGCAAACAAAACAAAAGGAACCACAATTACTGAAAATGATATATGAGAAACTAAAAAGAAATAATAAATTAATTTATAATTTCCTGCATAAACTGTACTTTCCACAGAAGAATGATATATAATATATGATATTAAAAAAATTGATCCAAGAAAAAATGCAATTGTCATTAAATATTTGTGCATTCTAACATTTTTAATTTTAATCATGTATAATGAAAGAAGGAGTATTAAAGAGGTTAAAGAATTAATTATTGCATTAATATGAGGTAAAAAGTAAGCCCATTCACCAAAAATTGATAATTTTTTTGGCATAAATAATAATGTTGCAACAGCAATTGGTATAATAAAAGAAACTAACAATATAATTTTTTTTAACGTTGTATTATTTTTCATAATTTGATTTTAAAATATCTATTTCTACATCTAATCTTTCATACTCTTTCGGATTATCAGAAATATAATAACCCCTAATTTGATTCTTTTGATCATACAAAACTAAAAAAGAATTTAGCTTAATATTAGAATATTCACACTTTATAAATTCTAATATAGTATCATCAGAAAAATTATAACTTAGCCAAGGAACATTTTGTTTTGTTTCTGATAGAGTAATTATAGAAACATTATTTTTTTGATATAATCTTTTCAACAAATTATTTATAATAATACTATTATTTGATAATCTGTAATCAATAATTTTTATAAAACCTAAATAATAATTATCACTTATTGAATCATTTTGAAAAATTTCTATACAATCATTTTTATTTAGATCAATTAAAGGTAATTCATACTTATTATTTCCAAAAAATCTTAAAAAAAGATATATAAGAATGGGAAAAAGTAAACTAATTAATAAAATAAAACCCTTAGTATAAGGCTTCATAACAATTTCTAATAATAGATTGCATTATAAATAGCATCTGCTTGAATGAGAAGTGCGGCAAGTAACCAAAGTACAAAAATACACGGTAACATAATAGTCCACATTAAAGTCTTTTTTTCATGAGCTAAATGCATAAATTCACCAATTATATATCCAGCCTTAATAAATGTCATACCTACAAAAAGCCAAATTTTCAAAGGTTTAAAAGTTTCAGGTAACTGAAGAGCCACAGCAAATTCTAAAGCTGTAACTATACCTAAAATTATAGCTACCTTCCAAATGGTCCAAATTCTACTTTTATTTGGTGGTTGAGGTACAATCGAAGATAATTCCGGTTCCATAGTTTCTTAAATTAAATAAAAAAATGTAAATACAAAAACCCAAACTAAATCAACAAAATGCCAATAAAGTCCTACTTTTTCAACCATTTCATAATGACCTCTTTTCTCCAAAATACCTACTGTTGCTTGATAAAAAATTAAGAAATTAATAGCAACTCCAGAAAATACATGAAATCCATGAAATCCAGTTATAAAAAAGAAAAATGCTGCAAAATCTGGAGGTCCATATTGATTAGTTTGAAGATTTGCACCGTAAAAAATTGAACCATCTAACAATTTACCACCATAATCTGTACCAACAATAAAATGTGTCCATTCCCAAGCCTGACAACTTAAAAATGTTATACCACCAATTATTGTCCAAATCATCCATTTTTCTACCCCAGCCCTATCCATTCTATGTCCAGCTTCAACAGCTAAGACCATCGTAACACTGCTTAATATCAAAACAAATGTCATTATTCCAACAAAAACAAGAGGTAACTCTACTCCATGCATAAAAGGAGCAGCATCAAAAACTTTCTCTGGAACTGGCCAATAAGACTGAGAAAAAGAGAAATCTTCTAGTATTCCTTCATAAGCTGGATGTTTATACCTTATTACCCCATAGGCAATTAAAAAAGTTGAAAAAGTGAATGCATCAGATATTAAGAAAAACCACATCATTAGCTTTCCATAGCTTGCCTTAAAAGGTTCAACACCTCCACGCCACAAATTATTTTGATCAGAATTTATTGATACAGAATTTGCCATTTTTTATATGTTATAAAAATACAAAGTAATAAATAAATAAAGCCATAAAAAAGTAAGAAAATGCCAATATGTAGTAGACATTTCTATTAAATTAAGGTTTTTAGAATGTATTTTAATTTTAATAGAAAAGACATAAACAACAAAAATAAAAATTAATCCAGAAATTAAATGGATTGCATGAACACCACTTAAAATATATATAAAAGATCCATCAGGATGTCCAACAAAATACACACCTCCATCAACTAAATTTACCCATCCTAAATACTGAATAAATAAAAAAGATAATCCGCCCATAAAACTTAATAATAAATAAGTTTTTAGAGATTTAAAATTATCTTTTTTTGCAGAATAATATGCTAGTTGTTTAAAAACACTACTTAAAACAACTACAAACGATGAATAATAAAACATTAAAGGTAACTCAACATTAAAACCTCCAGGCTCACCTTTTTTAACAATATATGCACTTACTAAGGAAACAAATATCATAGATATAGATATCATAAATACCCAGACCAAAAAAATATTTGGATTCATTCTTAAAATTCTTGATTTTGTTTTATTCTTCATTCTTTAAATTTTATCAAAAATGTATGTTAATTGGACTACAGGTAAATAAATAAATGAACCAAACATTATTCTTAAAGCAGAAGTTTTAGAATAATCTTTAATTAACCATAAAGTCTGAATTAAAAATAAAATAGCACAAACTACAGCTACAACTCCAGACACTAATCCAGTAATGCCAAAAATAGTTGGTAATAATCCTAAAGGAATTAGAAACATTGTATAAGTCATTATGTTAACTGCAGTCGGCAAATTCTTTTTACCATTATTTGGTAATAATTTAAATCCCGCTCTTTTATAATCATCATCAGATACCCAAGCTATAGCCCAAAAATGTGGGAATTGCCATATAAATTGAATGCTAAAAATTATCAAAGCTTCTAAAGGTATATCATTTGTTGATGCTGCCCAACCTATTAATGGAGGCAAGGCACCAGGTATAGCTCCAACAAATACAGCAATAGGACCGACTTTCTTAAGAGGAGTATACAAAAAAGTGTAAATAATCAATGAAAAAAAAGATAACAAAGCTGTTAATTTATTTAAAAATAAAACCATTAAAATGAGACCTGAAATAGAAAGAGCAAGAGATATAAAAAGCGCATTTATAGAAGAAATTTTATTTGTAGGCAATGGTCGATTTTTAGTTCTATTCATTAACTTATCTGAATTCTTTTCAATAATTTGATTATTAATTACAGAAGATCCAGTAATAAAAACCCCAGAAATAATAAGAATAAATAAACTGAAATAATTAATATAATTAGATGATAATAGAAATCCAAAAACAGCAGAAAATGTAACTAAAAAGGACAATCTAAATTTTATTAACTCAAGAAAAAGTCTAATATTCATAAGAATTTTTTGAAGGACAAATATAGTTTTAGATAGTTTAAGTATCATATAGTTTTATATTTATTAGCCCTAAAAATTAAAAATAAATAAAACTGTAATCCAAAAATCAAAAAAGCTAAAAACAAATGAATAGGTTGTAAAAATTTTGGTATTGAAAAATATGCCATTCCTGCGCCAGTTAATATTTCTAAAAGCACTAAAAGTGATAAAATAAAAGTAAAATTTTTTAAAAAATTAATTTTATAAGGTTGTTTATAAATCAAATAAAGAATTAAAATATGTACCATTAAAACCAATAATGAATATGATCTATGAATTAAAAATTCAACACCTAAATTTTCTATAAAATTATTCCTATCTATAGATTTTGAATAATTAATCATATAATCAACAGCCTCCCTAACCTGAGTTCCTAAAATTATCTGAGATATAAATAAAAACATAGATAGTATTAATAAATAGTAAATATATTTCGGATAATCACGAATCTTAAATTGACTATTAATAGTGGATATAAAATAAGATTTTATAACTATACAAATTATTAAAAGAGCTAAAAGAACATGAAAAGTTATTACTCCTGGAAGTAAATTCGTAGAAACTACTATTGCTCCAACCCAACCCTCAATTATTACAAATAACAAAGCAAAAAAACTTAATAAAACTACTTCATTTTTAAAAGGTTTTCTGAAAATTGAAGAGATGAATGTAATTAATAATGTTAGACCAACTAATGCACCTAATAATCTGTTTAGGTATTCAGTCCATGTTTTATAAACATTAAATTCTTCTTCAATTCTAATGTTAGGATCATTAGCAATTTTTATTGATAATTTTTTAAAACCTAAATATGAAAATAAACTTATTAATTTTTCATTTTTTTCTAATCTTGAATCTAAAAATTTCTTTTTGTAATTAGATGACAATTGTTTTTCAGAAGTCGGAGGAATATATTTACCAAAACACTTTGGCCAATCTGGACATCCCATACCAGACCCGGTACATCTAACTATTCCTCCAACTAATATTAATAAGTAAAGAAGATATAAACTTATACGGGTTAAATTATTAAACTTTGTACCTAACCACAAAAACATATATAAAACTAATGATGTTCATCCTCCGGAAGATTAGATTCTGGAGTTTTTGAATAAGGTACATTTTGAGGAATAAAATCTTCTTTTGCACCTGGTTTACTATAATCATAAGCCCATCTTTCAACTTTTGGTATCTTACCTGGCCAATTTCCATGTCCTGGATTAACAGGCGTAGTCCACTCTAAAGTAGTAGATTTCCATGGATTTTTAGAAGCCTTTCTACCTCTAAATATTGAGTAGAAAAAATTAAATAAAAAGATAAATTGAGCAGCAAAAGTTATTCCGGCAGCAATGGTTACAAAAACATTTAAATCCATAAATGATTCAATTTTCCCTGCTTCAAAATTTGTGAATGAATAGTATCTTCTTGGAAATCCAGCAATACCTATATAGTGTAGAGGAAAAAACACTAAATATGCTCCTATAAATGTAAACCAAAAATGAACATATCCTAAATTTCTATTCATCATTCTACCAAACATCTTAGGAAACCAATGATAGACACCAGAAAATAGACCAAAAAATGAAGCACTTCCCATAACGATATGAAAGTGAGCAACTACAAAATATGTATCATGTAAATTAATATCCACAACTGAATTTCCTAAAAATATACCAGTTACACCTCCTGATATAAAAAATGATACCAAACCTATCGAAAATAGCATTGCAGGAGTAAATATTATATTTCCTCTCCATAAAGTAGCAATATAATTAAATGCCTTAATAGCAGAAGGTACAGCAATTATTAAAGTTAAAATTGTAAAAACAGAACCTAAAAATGGATTCATACCAGAAATAAACATATGATGCGCCCAAACAACAAACGATAAAACTCCAATAGCAACAAGTGAGTATACCATTGCCTTATAACCAAATATTGGTTTTCTAGAACATGTTGCAATTACTTCAGATGCAATACCAAGAGAAGGTAAAATAACAATATAGACTTCAGGGTGACCTAAAAACCAAAATAAATGTTGAAATAAAATAGCACTCCCTCCCTGATGTGATAAAGCCTCACCAGCAATATAAATATCCGATAAATAAAAACTTGTACCAAAAGACCTATCCATAATTAACAAAAGAGCTGCCGATAAAAGAACAGGAAATGATAATACACCTAAAATAGCTGTAATAAGGAAAGCCCAAATGGTAAGTGGCATTCTAAAAAATGTCATACCTTCAGTCCTTAAATTTATAACTGTGGTAATATAGTTTAAGGCTCCAAGTAATGCAGACACAACAAAAAATGACATTGAGACAAGCCATAGAGTCATTCCCAATCCAGAACCAGATACAGCTTGCTCCAATGCACTAAGAGGAGGATAAACTGTCCATCCACCGCTTGCTGGTCCACCCTCTACAAAAATTGATATAAGCATTATAATACTTGATAGAAAAAAGAACCAATACGAAAACATATTTATAAAACCACTCGCCATATCTCTAGCACCCAATTGTAATGGAATAAGAAAATTAAGAAAAGTACCGCTCAAGCCAGCTGTTAAAACAAAGAAGACCATAATTGTACCGTGCATAGTAATAAGAGCCAAATAAACTTCTGGATCAATTTTTCCTTGAGGAGTTAACCAATTTCCTATAATTGGACTAAGAGCTGTTAGGTCCATGTCAGGAAATCCTAATTGGATTCTAAATAAAAAAGATAATGCTCCACCAAGAATCGCCCAAAAAATTCCAGTAATTAAAAATTGTTTAGCTATAGTTTTATGATCCTCAGAAAAAATATATTTTCTAATAAAACTTTGTTCATGGTGTTCATGATGTTCTTCATGAGCATCGACTACTTTTTCTTCATATAATTTAGTTGCTTTCATAATCATTATTTAATACGGCTAAATCATTAGCATTGTTTTTTAAAAAATTAGCAAAATAATCTGGATTTTTTTTGATCCAAGAATCTTGAGATTTTTTCCATTTAATATATTCCCATTCCTCTTCAACTATTAAAGTTTGTTTCATAGAAAAATGAGCTCTTCCACAAATCTTATTACATATAATTTCATAATTAAAATTATCATTTCCCATTTCCTCTCTCATTTCTTGTGTTGTTTTTGTTGGTATAAACCATAATTCAGTTGGCATTCCGGGAACAGCATTCATTTGAGCTCTAAAGTAGGGTAAATAGACACTATGAATAACATCCCTTGCTCTAATTTTTAAAAGTACTGGTTTTCCTTTAGGAATGTGAATCTCTCTAGGCATAAAATCATCCCAAGATGCACTATCTGAAAAATCAATACCCACTATATTTTCAACATCAGTTAACTTATAATTATAAGATCCTAGTTTACTATCATCACCTGGATATCTTGAAGCCCAAGCAAATTGATAACCAACAACTTCAATAACTTCAGAATCAGCAGGAGCTGGTCCAGTAACTTTATTCCACTCATATAACCCCCAACCAATCAATACTGTTAATACAATAGCTGGTATAATAGTCCAAATAATTTCTAACTTATTATTATCAGGATAATACTCCGCTATTCTATCTTTTCGATATTGGTATTTATAACCAAAATAAAACATAATAATTTGAGTAACTATAAATACAGACATTGTTATTGCCATAGTTACCCAAAAAATTAACTCTATATCTGGTGCATGTTCAGATGCAATAGGAAGGTTATAATTTTTATATTCTTTTATACCATACCAAAAAATAAAAAAAATCAATCCTATTAAAAATATTACACCTAAAATAGCATTGTATTTATTAGTACTATCTTCAAATGATTTTGATATTTTTTTTGTAGCTATCCCCAAAATTTCTGAAGATCTAAAAATCTGAAATAATACTATAACTAATAATAATCCAATTAATAAAAAAATAAAATTCATAATCTTATAACAAATTTAAATATCATGGTGTATACTCTCATCTAACATAGGATGATTTCTTGCTAATAAATTCCTACTACCTAAGCTTTTTAAAATCACAAACAAAAACATAGATAAATAAACCATAAGTATACCTATTTCAAGTAAACCAAAGCCATTATTCTCTTTTACAATACCTGGAGTTATCATTAAATAGAAATCTATAAAATGACCAAACAAAATAATCGGACAAACTATTTTTAAAAATCTTGTATGTCTTTTACTAGCCCTTGTCATTAAAAATAAAAATGGAAAAAAGAAATTCATAAATAAGTTAGCATAAAAGAAACCAACATAATTATCACTTCTCAATCTGTCAATAAAATAAGTAGTTTCTTCAGGTAAATTGGCATAATAAACTAACATATATTGTGAAAACCATATGTAAGTCCAAAAAACACTAAATGCAAAAACAAATTTTCCTAAATCATGTATAACGCTAAAATTCACATGCTTCAAATATCCATTATCTTTAAGTAGTACAACTACATACGTTATAAAAGCCAAAGAGGAAACCCACCAACTTGCAAAAACATACCAACCGAACATTGTACTAAACCAATGAGTGTCAATAGATAAGATCCAATCCCATGCAGCTACAGAACTAGAAAGACCATAAAAAACAACAAATATCGCAGATAAAGTAAACATTTTATTCCAATATTTATCTCCTCCATTTATATCTTCAAGAACTGATAGCTTGACTATCCTTCTATATAAATAATACCAAACTAAAAAAAATAAGACCATTCTCGACAAAAAGAAAGGCAAATTCAAATAAGCTTTTTTACCATCTATTATTTTATCATACCTAGGATCTGAAGTATCATATAAATAGTCATGAGTCCAATGAAAAATATCATGATTTCCTATAGCAAAAGTTATTATCAATAAAACAAAACCATAGGGCAACCAACTACCAAAAGACATAGGAACTCTAATAATTCCTGCTGACCAACCCGCCTGTGCTACATATTGAATAGCAACAAAGAATACTGCAGTTACTGATATTCCAATAAAATACATATTATTTATCCACAAATTAGAAAATAAACGATGATACCATTGAAAACTAGAATGAGATTCGTTCGCTATAGAATGTAGTTCTTCAGCATGACCATTACCACCATTAATAACAAAAAAAGCTCCAATAACACTTAGAAGTAATCCAACTATAAATAGATAAAATAGATTTTTTTTAATGTTCGAACTAAAAATAAAATTTTCTTTCATATCTATTGTTTCTGAAGTGTTTGAACATATTTAACAATCTTCCATCTATTCTCAATTGAAACTTGAGAACCATGTGCCCACATTCTTCCTTTACCATGAGTGATTACATGAAATATTTCACCTTCTGACCTATTCTTTACAGCTCTGGAATTATAAGCAGTAACACCTTTATATGCTATTCCTACCAAACCATCTCCCATTCCTTTTTCACCATGACAATGATTACAATATTGAGTATATAAAACTTTTCCTTCTTTTAATACTTCTTCAGTAGTAGCTAGAGGATTTTTTATAAGAGCAGCAAGCTCCAAACTATCCTTTGGAATTCTATATGGTAAGTATGAGCTTCTTTTAACTGTATTTGGAACTGGATCTCTCATAGTCATACCATAAGGATTATAAGGATTAGAATTATAAAATTCACCATGATTATCATCAGGATTAGAATCTAACCAACTCCCAATTTCTTTATCAGTTACTTGAGATAATGGTTCATAAGGTGTAGAATGATACATATTAGGAGCATATTCAACTCCAGGATTGTCTTTATCAGCAGAACATGATAATAACATCAATGATAATGTAAAAACTAAAAATATGTTAACTAATAAATTTTTCATTTATTTATATTTTTTTCGTTTGTCTCCAAAGCCCCAGAAGATTTTAAAATTTTTAAAATTTTATCTTTTGATAAGCTGTTTTTATTTAATTCTATTGCCATTACATGCTTGTCATCTGTAGATCTTAAATCAAATTGAACAGGATTTCCCCATGGTTTTAAATCACTTACAACTAAAAATGTTCCAACCATTCCAAAAGCTGAAAGAAGTACTGTCATTTCAAAAACTACAGGAATAAAAGTAGGAAAAGGCAAAAAATCTTTTCCTCCAATTATCATTGGCCAATCAATTGTCATCATACCAATCATCATAGTCAAAGCAAGACAAGTACCTAAAAATCCAAAACAAAATGCTGCTATTGAAATTCTTGATCTTTTATAACCTAAAGCATTTTCAATTCCATGAACAGGAAATGGTGAATACACTTCATAAATTTTTACACCTTTCTCTCTTACAAATGATATTGCTTTTAATAAAACTTCTTCATCATCAAAAAAACCAATAAGAAATTTATTGTCTTTATTCATTTATTTAGTTTTAATTTTACTACCTGTTGGCTTTAAAATACTTTTCATCTCATGCATATTTATAACTGGAAAATATTTTGAAAATAACAAATATGCAGTAAAGAAAAATCCAAAAGAAAATAGGTACATGCCAACATCATAAAATGTTGGATAAAACATTGCCCAACTTGAAGGAAGATAATCTCTATGCAAAGAAGTAACAATGATAACAAATCTTTCAAACCACATACCAATATTTACAATTATAGAAATAATAAAAGTAGCTGCAATATTTGTTCTTATTCTTTTAAACCAAAATAGTTGTGGTGAGATAACATTACAAGTCATCATAGAGGCATAAGCCCACCAATATGGACCAGTAACTCTATTATAAAATGCGTATTGTTCATATTCAACCCCAGAATACCATGCCATAAATAATTCAGTTATGTAAGCAATACCTACAATTGAACCAGTAACAATAATAATAATGTTCATTAATTCAAGATGTCGAATGGTTATATAGTCTTCTAATTTATAAACTTTCCTAGTTATAATTAAAAGAGTTAAAACCATAGCAAAACCAGAAAATATAGCTCCAGCAACAAAATATGGTGGAAAAATTGTAGTGTGCCATCCTGGAATAACTGAAGTAGCAAAATCCATAGATACTATAGAATGAACTGAAAGTACTAAAGGAGTAGCAAGTGCAGCCAGAACAAGAGCAACAGTTTCATACCTTGACCACGTCTTTGCAGCACCATCCCATCCTAAACTCAAAACACCATACACATATGCAGATACTTTTTTACCAGCTAACTTAGCTCTGTCTCTAATAGTTGCAAAATCCGGTATTAATCCTATATACCAAAAAACTAAAGAAACAGAAAAATATGTTGATATAGCAAAAACATCCCATAAAAGTGGGCTAGCAAAATTAACCCATAAAGAACCATATGTATTAGGAAGTGGAAGAGCCCAAAAAAATCCAACCCAAAGTCTTCCCATATGAAGCATAGGAAACATTGCCGCACATATAACAGCAAATATTGTCATAGCTTCTGCAGCACGATTAATTGACATCCTCCACCTCTGTCTAAACAAAAGAAGAATAGCAGAAATAAGAGTTCCGGCATGACCTATACCAACCCACCATACAAAGTTTGTAATATCCCATGCCCAGCCAATAGTCTTATTTAATCCCCACATTCCAATACCATCCCATAAAGTTCTATAAACAGCATATCCACCTAAGGAGAGCATCAACAATGCAACCGATAGCGCTGCAAACCATGAAAGACTTGGTTTTTCTTCTACCCTTCTAGAGACATCTTTTGAAATATCATGAAGATTTTTTCCTCCTGTTATTAATGGCTCTCTTAATTTTGATTCAACATGCATATTATACCATTTTTTTATTTCTTACTTTTCTTAAATACCATACATTAGGACTAACTCTAATTTCTTGAAGTACATTGTAGGCTCTCTCCTCACCAACATTTAAATTTGTTTTATCAGAACCTTCAATTTTTAATAATTTGTAAATTTTACTTTCTTTATCCTTAATGTCACCAAAGACAAGAGCCTGAGAAGGACAAGCAGAAGCACATGCCACATTAATTTCACCATCAATTGGTCTTCTTTTTTCTTTTTTTGCTTGAAGTTTTCCAGCCTGAATTCGTTGAACACAAAACGTACATTTTTCCATTACTCCTCTTGATCTTACTGTTACATCTGGGTTAAGTACCATTTTTCCAAGATCATTATTCATTGAAGAATTTTTATCAAATTGTTTATTATCATGATATTTAAACCAATTAAATCTTCTTACTTTGTAAGGACAATTATTAGCACAATATCTAGTGCCAATACACCTATTATATACCATCTGATTTAAACCTTCACTACTGTGAGTAGTTGCAGCAACTGGACAAACTGTCTCACAAGGAGCATTATTACAATGCTGACACATCATTGGTTGAAATGTTATATCAGGATTTTCAGAAGCATTTTCTAAACCTTTAAAATCATGAACATCTGTATCGCTAGAATAATACCTATCAATTCTAAGCCATGCCATTTCTCTTCTATTTAAAACTTCTTCCTTTCCGACAACTGGTACATTATTTTCAACTTGACAAGCTACTGTACAAGCACCACAACCAGTACATGAATTTAAGTCTATAGACATAACCCAATGATGATTAGGATATTCATGACCTTTCCAAAGTGTAATAGCTTCAGGCTTTTCTAAACCCTTACTAGTAGCAACTTTAAATTCATATTTTCCAGAATTTTCATCTTTAACATACTCACTTAACGAAGTTTCTTGAATAATACTTTCTCTACCCATAATAGTATGATGGGTTTGTGTCTGGGCAATTCTATATGATTCATTAGTATTAGTCAATTCAATACCATCAACTGTTAAATTTTGATATTTTGAATTACTATTAAGCATTAAATAAGCATTAACACCAACATCATCACCAACTGGTCCAGAAAGTTTTCTTCCATATCCTAATGCTACACCAAAAGTCCCTTGTGCCTGACCAGGTTGAATTACTACTGGAAGTTTATAATCACTATCATTTATATTAAAACTTAATATCTGAGTAGTCATATCGCCCGTTTCAATATTTAGCTTTTTAGCATCTTTAGGATTGACAGAGATATAATTATCCCAACACACTTTAGAAATTGGATCTGGCATCTCCTGAAGCCAAGGATTATTTGACTGAATCCCATCGGCTACAGATAAATTTTGATATATACTTAATTCAAATTTAGAACTATTTTTTAAAGCATTAATCCAACGAGTTAATTCAGAAAATGAAGTAGAAGATTTATATTTTATTTCCTTACTTTCATTATTCAATTCAAACACTCCATCATGGAGAAGTCTATCCCAAAAAGACTGAAAAGATTTATTTGTTTGTGTTTTTTCATAAACTTTTTTCCAGGCATCCTGTAAATAATCATAGTATGTCTGCTTAGAACCTGACCACAATAAAAGTGTTTCCTGATATTGTCTTGTATTAAATAATTTACCTATGGTTGGTTGGCTAAAACTATAATGATTTTCAATAGGTTCAAAATCATTCCATGATTCAAGAAAATGAGAATTTGGAATGATTACATCACATAAAATTGAAGTCTCATCCAATCTGTCAGATGTAGATATTTTCATATCTACTGACTCAATTCCAATTTTAATTTTAGGAGCAAGATAATTATCATATAAAGGATTACAATTAAGAAATATTACAGAACCTACATTTTTATTAGAAAGGTCAGATAAAAAAGCATTCATTTTAGAATCATTTCCTTTTCTAATATTATAAGCTTTATTAAAATCTATAGTAATACCAAAATTATCTAATAGATCATTTATCATATTAACAACTATCTGAACATACTTATCATTTGAACCTGAAATAACAATTGATTTTCCAGCATTTTTTAATAAATCTGAGGCAACATTATTGATTATATCATTATCAATAGCATCAGAAAATTTATCAATATTAATTTTTGTTTTTCCAGTTTTATCAGCTAATACATTGTAGAGTTTAGTTATATATATAGGACTTTCTAACGATTTAATAGGAATTCGATGATCAGCATTTGCACCAGTGATTGTCAAGTTAGATTCAAAGCTGTAGAGCCTTGACATTTTTTTTTGATTTCTACTAACTCTTCTTGATTTAGCAAATTGTTTATTAAATAAATTATTATTAAATGAACTTCCAAGAAAATCATAACCAAACGATACTATAATTTTAGCTTTAGAAAAATCATAAAATGGTAATTTTCTAATACCAAAAGAACTATTATTTGCTTCAAGCATTCCATGATATGAAAGTTGATCATACTCTACATGAGTCCCATTATAATTATAAATAAAATCATCAATAATATTTTGAGAGCTAGGACTTGAAATAGAATTACTTAATACATAAATCTTCTTTCCAGAAGATTTAATTTTTTCCAATTTCCCTAAAACATAATCATCTATATTTTTCCAATCAGTTTCTTTACTATCCAACATTGGTTCCTTTAATCTTTCGTTATCATATAATGTAAGAATAGAAGACTCAACTTGAGCAGTAGTACCACCACCACTCACGGTTGATAAAGTATTTCCTTCAATTTTAATTGGTCTACCCTCTCTAGTTTTAACAACAATACTACAATAATCACTGCCCATGGAGTATGAAGAAGCATAATAATTTGGAATAGAAGGATCTATTTCAACTGGTTTATTTACATAAGGGATAGCTTTTTTAACTGGAGCTTCACAAGCAGCAACAGATGCAGCAGCAATACCAAAACCCATCATCTTCAAAAAATCTCTTCGTGAATTTTCCATACTTCCTTTTATAGGTAAATATTCAGGAAATTCATTTTGAGACTTTTTAATAAAGTCAGTATCGTTTTTCAATTCTTCAATTCCCTTCCAATACGTTTTCTTTTTCAAACTCATAATTTTAATAATGACATTTTGAACATTCTAAACCACCAACGTCTTCTACCTTCAAAGGACTTTTTGAATTTTTTTTATGTAAAGCTGCTAACTTATCATAATAATCATTTCCTTTCGCATTTACCTGTGTATCTCTATGACAATTTATACACCATCCCATTGTTAAATCTGCATATTGATAAACCACATCCATCTCTTTTATTGGTCCATGACATGTTTCACAATCTAAACCACCAACAGCGACATGCTGAGAATGATTAAAATAAGCAAGATCAGGTAAATTATGTACTCTAATCCATTCTATTGGTTTATTTTCTTCATAAGCTGTAAGTATTTTTTGAATTTCTGGTTGATCAGTTTTAATAGCATTATGACAATTCATACAAATATTAACAGAAGGAATATTAGCAGACTTTGAAATATTTACACCAGTATGACAATAGTTACAATCAATCTCAAATTGACCAGCATGAATTTGATGAGAAAATGCAATTGGTTGTGTAGGTTCATAATTTTGTTGAATCCCAACAGTATAAAGACCATCTATACATGATTTTACAATTACTATAATAAAAGTAAAGGAAACAAATCCTAGTACCATATTACTTTTAACAAATTTCTTTAAATCGAATTTACTCTCTACAATCTCTTTATCATCTATGTTTAAAAGTTTTCCTCCACTTTGAATATCTTGAAGAGTAACATATTTTCTAGATAGATCTGTAAAACGAAATAGAACAAAAATTATAATAATTAATAAAAGAATATTAAGGGCTAGAGAAATATAAAAATTATCAGATACAACAGGAGAAGATTCACCAGTTTGTGATACTTCTGAAACAACAGAAACTTCAACAGGTTTAAATGATTCACTTTTGATATAAGTAAGAATAGAATTTAATTCTTCATTAGAAAAATCAAAAGACGTCATCAATGTCTTATTATATTCATTATATAAATTAACCGCATACTCATCACCACTTCTTATAACTTTTTGTGAATTTTTTACAAAAGAATATATCCATTCTTCAGATCTTCTCTCATGAACATCTCTTAATGCTGGACCTATTATAACATCATCAATCCCGTGACAAACTGTACAATTTCCTTGGAATAATGACTCACCATTTTTTACAATAGATTGATCAAATTCAGACTCAGATTCTTGAGCATATAACAAGGATGATACAGTGAAAAAATGTGATAGGAATAGTAAACCAAAAAATGGAAAAAATGATAGCTTTTTAAAGTTGAAGCGTTTAGCTCGTTTGGTGAACATTTCAGCTATTAAATTATAAACTCCGACAAAAGTAATATCCGATTTACTAACATCAAAAGATAATTGCAATATGTGTTTTATTTAGAATAATTCCAAATAAAATTTAGTATGAATTTTCTTCTAAATCCTTCTCCTTTATAATTCTTCTTAAGATTTTACCAACATTTGATTTTGGTAACTCATCAGTAAATGAAATATGCTTTGGACATTTATAACTAGTTAATTTCTCTTTGCAATGCAATTTGATTTCCTCTGGTGTTAATGAATCATCTTTTTTTACAATTACTGCTTTAACTGCTTCAGTAGTCTTTTTATCTGGAACACCAATAACACCTACTTCTAACACTTTAGGGTGTGATGATATAACATGCTCAACTTCATTAGGGAAAACATTAAAGCCTGAAACCAAAACCATTTCTTTTTTTCTATCAACAATTTGAATAAATCCATCCTCATCAATAACTGCTATATCTCCAGTTTTTAACCAATCTCCATCCATCACTTCATTAGTCTCATCAGGTCTCTTCCAGTAACCCTTCATTACTTGAGGACCTTTGACGCATATTTCACCTCGTTCGCCTATTCCTACTTCATTATTTTCATCATCAATAAATTTAACATCTGTACTTGGAAGTGGCAAACCAATAGTTCCTACCCTATCAGTACCATCTAATGGATTCGTTGTAACTACTGGAGAAGTTTCTGTCAAGCCATAACCTTCTGCTAGAGGACGACCGGTAATTTCTTTCCATTTATTAGCAACTACTTTCTGGACTGCCATTCCTCCACCAAATGCTACTTTTAATTTTGAAAAATCTAAATCTTTAAAACCATCCGCATTAAGTAGTCCATTAAACAAAGTGTTGACTCCTGTAATTACAGAAAATTTATGTTTAGATAATTCCTTTATAAAACCTTTCATATCTCTTGGGTTTGTAATTAAAATGTTTTTTGCTCCCATCTTAAACATTACAAGAGCATTACATACTAAAGCAAAAATATGATATAAAGGCAATGCTGTAATGCATACTTCTTCTTCATCTTTAAGTAATATTTTCATGCCTTCTGACATCTGAGAGATATTAGAAAGCACATTATAATGAGTTAACATTGCTCCTTTTGATACTCCTGTCGTTCCTCCAGTATACTGAAGAAATGCTATGTCTTCAGGTGATATATCATGTTTTTTAAATTCATATTTTCCTCCTATAGATAATGCTTTTTTAAATGATATAGCTGACGGTAAAGAGAATTTTGGTACCATTTTTTTTACATATTTAACAACAAAATTTACTACACCTCCCTTAAATGCTCCCAACATATCTCCCATGTCAGATACAATAACATGTTCAATTTTTGTTTCAGAAATTACCTTTTCAAGGTTATAAGCAAAATTTGATAAAATCAGTATTGTCTTACAACCAGAATCATTAAATTGATGCTTCATTTCACTTGGAGTATAAAGAGGATTAGTATTTACTACTATAATACCCGATCTCAGAGCACCAAATAATGCTATAGGATATTGTAAAACATTAGGAGACTGAATTGCTAACCTATCACCTTTTTTCATATGCAATTCTTCAGTTAAATACAACGAAAACTTTTGTGATAAAATATCCAACTCTTTATAAGTTATGCTTTTCCCCATATTCTCAAAAGCAACAGAATTTGAAAATTTAATGAAACCTCTATCTAAAAAATCAGCAAAAGATTTATATTCATCCAAATTTACTGATTCATTAACTCCATTAGGATAATTTTTGAGCCATATCTTTTCCATAAAAATTAAATTATTAGTTCCTTTAAAAGTATAAGAATTTTAATGAAAAAGAAAGGGGACACTAATATTCATTAGTATCCCCAGTAAACAACATTAACCCAAAAATGATAACCAAATTTAAAATTATTTTAAAAAAAATTTAAAATAATAGATCTATTTTCTAAAAATTGAATTATAATTTTAAAGAATTATAAAATATTTTAATATTATTGTAAATATTAAAAATTAACCTCCAAAAAATGAAAACTAATTATCATATTGATAATATCGATTTAAAAATATTAAGTATTTTATCTAAAAATGCTAAAATGCCATATACTGAAGTAGCCAAAAAAGTATTAGTATCAGGTGGAACTGTTCATGTAAGAATGAAAAAATTAGAGAACATGGGTGTTGTAAAGGGAACAAAATTACAAATTGATTATGAAAAATTAGGTTATAAAATGAAACTATTTATGGGTATTTATTTAGAAAAAAGTTATCTCTACAGAGATGCTGTTAGAGCTTTAAAACTAATTCCAGAAGTCATAGAACTACATGCAATAACAGGTCAGTATACAATATTTGCTAAAATACTATGTAGAGATGCTGTACACTTAAGAAAAGTTTTAGATACTCGAATTCATAAAGTAAAAGGCATAACAAGAACAGAATCTTTCTTATCAATAGAAGAATCATTCAAAGACGTTTTAAGCCTCAACAACTAATAGAAATAGCCTTTTATTATTACTTAATTATAATTTCTTAGTTAACTTTGAACTTCAATTTTTTAGATGAACAAAGACGAAAAAATACTTAAAAAATTTACATCAAAAGAATACGAACATGGATGGTCAGTGGACTTAGATGTAGACCAAGCTCCTAATGGACTTAATGAGAATATTATAAAGCTTATATCAAAAAAGAAAAATGAGCCAAACTGGTTACTTAAATGGAGATTAAATGCTTTTTCAATATTTAAAAAAATGAAAAGTCCTGATTGGGCTAATTTAAAAATTCCGAAAATTAATTTTCAAGAAATTTCATACTATTCAGCACCAAAACAAAAACAAAAATTAAAATCTCTTAAAGATGTTGATCCAGAACTATTAAAAACATTTGAAAAATTAGGAATTTCACTCAAAGAACAAGAAAGACTAAGCGGTGTAGCAGTAGATGCAGTAATTGATTCAGTTTCAATTGGTACTACATTTAAAGAAAAATTAAGTGAATTAGGTATTATATTTTGTTCTTTCTCTGAGGCAGTTGAAGAGCACCCAGAATTAATAAAAAAATATCTAGGAATGATAGTGCCTAAAAATGATAATTATTTTGCCGCTTTAAATTCTGCCGTATTTTCTGATGGTTCATTCTGTTATATTCCAAAAGGTGTAAGATGTCCAATGGAGCTTTCAACATATTTCAGAATCAATGCGTCTAATACTGGTCAATTCGAAAGAACTTTGATTGTTGCAGATGATAACTCATATGTTAGTTATTTAGAAGGTTGCACTGCACCTATGAGAGATGAAAACCAACTTCATGCTGCAGTAGTAGAAATATTTGCTGGAAAAAATGCTGAAGTAAAATATTCAACTGTACAAAATTGGTACCCTGGAGATAAAAATGGAAAAGGAGGAATTTTTAATTTTGTTACTAAAAGAGGTATTTGTTATGGTGATTATTCAAAAATTAGTTGGACTCAAGTGGAAACAGGTTCAGCAATTACATGGAAATATCCTTCATGTATCTTAAAAGGTCATCATTCTAAAGGTGAATTTTATTCAGTAGCAGTCACTAACAATTATCAACAAGCTGATACAGGAACAAAAATGATTCACATTGGAAGAAATACGAAATCAAAAATTATATCAAAAGGAATTTCAGCAGGATTCTCTCAAAATAGCTACAGAGGTCAAGTTCGAGTTATGAAAAGAGCTTCAGAATCTAGAAATTTTTCTCAATGTGATTCTTTACTACTAGGAAATAATTGTGGTGCACATACATTCCCATACATCGATATTGAAAATAAATCTTCCATGGTCGAACATGAAGCAACTACATCTAAAATTGGTGAAGACCAAATTTTCTATTGTCTGCAAAGAGGAATTAATGAAGAAAATGCGGTTGCTCTAATAGTAAATGGTTATGCAAAAGAAGTGCTCAATCAATTACCTATGGAATTTTCAGTTGAAGCTCAAAAATTATTATCACTAACCCTAGAGGGGAGTGTTGGTTAAACTTAATAAAAAAAAATGTTAGAAATAAAAAATCTTCATGTATCAATTAACAATAACAAAATCCTTAAAGGTTTAAACCTTAATATTAATAAAGGTGAAGTTCATGCAATTATGGGTCCTAATGGCTCAGGGAAAAGTACCTTAGCATCAGTAATTGCTGGAAGAGAAGAATATAAAGTTAATAAAGGAAGTATTATATATTCCAACAAAAAATTATTAAAATTAAGTGCAGATGAAAGAGCTTTAAAAGGGATTTTTCTTGCTTTTCAATACCCAGTAGAAATACCAGGAGTATCTACAACAAATTTCATTAAAACTGCTGTCAATCAAGTAAGAGAATCAAAAGGGAAAAAACCACTTGATGCCGTTGCATTTTTAAAAGTTATGAAAGAAAAAATGAAAATTGTTAAAATAAATCAAGCGCTATTAAGTAGATCTATAAACGAAGGATTTTCAGGAGGTGAGAAGAAGAGAAATGAAATATTTCAAATGGCAATGCTTGACCCCAAACTTGCAATTTTAGATGAGACAGATTCAGGTCTTGATATTGATGCTCTAAAAATTGTAGCAAAGGGAGTAAATAAACTAAAATCAAAAGATAATGCAACAATTATTGTAACCCATTATCAAAGATTGCTCGATTATATAATTCCAGATTATGTTCATGTTTTAATTGACGGAAAAATTGTAAAATCTGGTGATAAAAATTTAGCTCAAGAACTTGAAAAAAAAGGATATGATTGGATTAAAGTTTAATAATTAAAAAATGATAAAAGATTTTGCTTCTATAAAAAAAAACATTTCCAAAGAAACCAATAACACATTAAAAATTAAAAAAACTAAAGTTTTTAATTCATTGGATAATATTTTAAAAACATACAAAGAAGAATACAAATATTCTCCCTTATTGAGAAAAGTTTCAAAAAAATTTAATATTCTTAAAGTTGATTCTTATAAAGAGAAACAAAAGAATATTGATAAAAAAATACTTAATCAATATAAAAATCAGTACTCAATTATTACAATAAATGGATTGTTTCAAAAAAATGAATCAAAGATTCCTAATGGCATAAGTGTTAACACTTTTGATAACCTAAATAATACTGACAAAAAATTCTTTCATAAATGCTTCAACAATCAAGATGATTCTAAAAGTGACATTTTCACATCTATTAATACAATAAACTATAAAGAATCCTTACTTATCAAAATTGATAAGAATTATTCTAAAAAAGATCATGTAAACATTTTAAATTTTATAATATCTAATTCCGGTGAATCTATAAATCATATTAGAAAACTAATAGTTTCTAATCAAAATTCTAAATCAATATTTATAGAAGAATTTATCAGTCTGGATTCTATAGAAAATTTTTCTACCTCTGTAACAGAAATTTTTCAAGAAGAGAATTCTGAAATTGAATATTTAAATATTCAAAATGACAAAAATAATTTTCATTTTAATAGTATAAATATCTCTCAAAAACAAAATAGTATATCCAACTGTTTTACTTTCAGCTATTCAGGTGCATTAGTTAGAAACAACTTAAATATCAAACTTAAAGAAAAAAACTGTTACTCAAATATGTATGGATTTTATGCTCTTAGAGAAAAATCTCATGTTGATAATCACACTACCGTCGATCATATAGATGAAAATTCTATTAGCAACGAACATTATAAAGGGATTATGGATAATAATTCCAATGGAGTATTTAATGGGAAAATATTTGTTAGAAAAAAAGCACAAAAAACAAATGCATTTCAATCAAACAATAACATTCTCTTATCAGATGAGGCAAAAATAAATACAAAACCTCAATTAGAAATTTGGGCTGATGATGTAAAATGTTCTCATGGTTGTACTGTTGGACAACTTGATAAAGAAGCTATATTTTATCTCCAGTCAAGAGGAATCTCAAGAGAGAAAGCTATTTCAATGCTTCTTGGAGCATTTAGTGAAGAAATTATAGAAAAAATTGAAAATCAATTCGTTAAACAAAAAATTAAAAAAATAACCTATAAAAAATTAGAACATTTCACATCATGAGCAAACCTCTTAATATTGGTAGGTTAAGAAAAAAATTTCCTATACTTAAAACAAAAATAAATAATAATAATTTAGTTTATTTTGATAATGCAGCTACAACACAAAAGCCCATCAAAGTCATACATGCATTAGATTATTATTATAAAAATATTAATTCAAATATTCATAGAGGCATACATTCTCTAGCTGAAATAGCAACTAAAGAATTTGAAAAAACCAGATCAATTGTTAAGAAGTTTATAAATGCAAAAAATGAAGAAGAAATAATTTTTACAAGAGGAACAACTGAAGGTATTAATTTAGTTGCCAATTGCTACCCCAAAAAATATTTAAAAGAAAATGATGAAATAATCATTAGTGAGATGGAACACCATTCAAACATTGTGCCATGGCAAATGATATGTAAAGAAAAAAAACTCAAACTAAAAATAATTGAAATAAATAAAAAGGGAGAATTAGATTTAAACAATTTCAAAAGTTTGATTACTGATCAAACAAAATTTGTCTCATTAGTTCATATTTCAAACTCACTTGGAACAATTAATCCAATCAAAAAAATAATTAGCATTTGTAGAGATAACGATATTAAAATTTTAATAGATGGAGCACAAGCATCTCCTCATATTAATATCAACGTTCAGGAGCTTGATTGTGATTTTTATGTATTGTCTGCGCATAAAATGTATGGACCTACTGGTATCGGAGTAGTATACGGAAAAAGTGAATTATTAAATGAAATGCCACCTTACATGGGTGGTGGAGAAATGATTAAAAATGTTACATTTAATAAAACCACATACAATGATATTCCTTATAAATTCGAAGCTGGAACTCCAAACATCGGAGATGTAATAGCATTTAAAGAAGCTATAAACTTTATTAATGAAATAGGAAAAGAAAATATTCAAAATTACGAGAAAGATCTAAAAAATTACACATTAAAAAAACTTCAAAATATTGATGGATTAAGATTAGTGGGTGATGCAGAAAATCGTATAGGTGTATTTTCTTTTACCATTGAAAATACACATTATTATGATCTTGGACTATTACTGGATGCAAAAGGAATCGCAGTTAGAACAGGCCACCACTGTACACAACCAATTATGGATAAATTTAATATTGAAGGTACCACTAGAATGTCACTTGCTATATATAATTCAAAAGAAGAAATAGATTATTTTATAGAGTCATTAAAAAAAATAATTATTAAATAAATTGGAAAAAACAAATACTATTCAAAAAGAAATAATAGAAGAATTTAAAATTTTAGATCAAGATTTTGAAATGACACTAAATTATCTCATGGAGTTAGGAGACAAAGTTCCCCCAATTAAAGAAAAATATAAAGTAGATGAAAATATAATTAAAGGTTGTCAATCTAAAGTTTGGCTTACCTACAAACTAAATAATGATGGATTTATATTTTCAGGAGATAGCAATACAGAGATAACAAAAGGATTATTAAGTTTATTAATAAGAATTTATTCAAATTGTTCTCCAAAAGAAATAATTAATTCAAATTTGTTTTTTATTGAAAAAATAGGTCTTAATAGATTTATTGGAACTCAACGATCTAACGGTTTAAAATCAATGGAAAATAAATTTAAAATTTTTGCCTTATCTAACATTTGAAAATGAAAAGTAAAAACGAAGAGCTACAACTCAAAGAAGAAATTATAAGAGCTATAAAAACAGTTCATGATCCAGAAATACCTGTAGATGTATATGAATTAGGTCTAATTTATGATATTCAAATTCTACCAATTAAAAATGTACATATTCTAATTACACTTACATCTCCATCGTGTCCTGCTGCAGAATCTATTCCAAAAGATATAAAGGATAGAGTCGAAATGATAAAAGAAATTAATGACGTGGAAGTAGAGATAACTTTTGATCCTCCTTACACCACTGATTTAATGTCTGAAGAAGCAAAATTAGAACTTGGCTTTATGTAAAAAATTAATAACTTAAATATATATAATATGTACCCTCAAGAATTAACAGAACCAATGATTGAAGAGCTTACAAGCAATGGCTTTTCAGAATTAAAAACAACCGAAAGTGTTACCAATAATTTAGGTGATAACTCTGGAAAATGTTTAGTATTAATAAATTCAGTTTGTGGTTGTGCTGCTGGAGCAGCTAGACCAGGTGTTAGACAAGCGTTAGAAAATACTACAAAAAAACCTGATAAGTTATATACCGTTTTCGCTGGTGTAAATTTTGAAGCTGTAGAAAAAGTTAGAGAAATGTGTCTACCCTATCCTCCAAGTTCTCCTGCGATTGCATTATTTAATAATGGTGAATTAATACACTTTGTTGAAAGACATCATATCGAAGGAAGAAATGCTAGTATGATTTCTGATCATCTTATTAATGTTTTCGATGAACATTGTAATTAATAAAAAAAATAGAATCTAATTTTTATATTAGATACTATATTTGCGCAAAACTTAAAAAAATAACTATGGATAACATATTATACTTATTACCATCAACTGGTTTAGTTGCCCTTTTATTTGTTTATATAAAAAGCAAATGGGTAGAATCAAAGGAAATTGGGACAGATAAAATGAAAAGAATTGCTACAAATATTTCTGATGGAGCAATGGCATTTTTAAAAGCTGAATATAAAATATTAACGATTTTTGTAATCTTAACATCAGTAATATTAGCTTATAAAGGATATAGTGAAAATACAAGTTGGCTTGTAGCAGTATCATTTATAGTTGGAGCTATTTGTTCTGGACTCGCTGGATACATCGGAATGAAAGTTGCTACAAAAGCAAATGTTAGAACTACAAATGCAGCACAGCATTCACTTGGAAAAGCATTAGAAATTGCATTTTCTGGTGGATCTGTTATGGGAATGGGAGTTGTAGGTCTTGGTGTATTAGGTCTAAGTTCATTATTTATTATATACAGTTCAATGTTTGATAGCATTGACACAGTAATAAAAGTAATTTCAGGATTTTCTCTCGGTGCCTCTTCAATTGCACTTTTCGCAAGAGTTGGAGGTGGAATTTATACTAAAGCTGCTGACGTAGGAGCTGATTTAGTTGGTAAAGTAGAAGCAGGAATTCCAGAAGATCATCCTCTAAATCCTGCTACTATAGCTGATAATGTTGGAGATAATGTTGGAGATGTTGCTGGTATGGGTGCTGATTTATTTGAATCATTTGTTGGATCAATTATTGGGGCAATGGTTTTAGGAGCAGCTTTTATTGGTGTCCAAGAATTTCAAGGAAATGAAATTAATGCAGTAATTCTTCCATTATTTATAGCTTCAACAGGAATAATCATGTCAATAATAGGTACATTTTTTGTCAAAGTTAAAGAAGGGGGAAGTCCTCACAAAGCACTTAATATGGGTGAATTTATTTCAGCAGGATTAATGATTGTTGCTACTTATTTTTTAATTCAATATTTTCTTCCTGAAGTATGGACTTCACAATTATTTGGAAAAGATTTTATATATACATCTAATGGCGTTTTTGCTGCAACTATTGCAGGATTAATAGCTGGACTTGGTGTAGGAAAAATTACTGAATATTATACAGCAACAGGTACAAGTCCTGTATTATCTATCGTTAAACAATCAGAAACTGGACCTGCAACAACTATTATTGCTGGACTAGGAGTTGGAATGATGTCTACCGCTATTCCCATCATTTTAATTTGCATTGCTATTTTAACTTCATTTCATTTTGCTGGATTGTACGGAATAGCTATAGCTGCAGTTGGAATGCTTGCTAATACTGGAATTCAACTTGCAGTTGATGCTTATGGACCTATTTCTGATAATGCAGGAGGTATTGCAGAAATGGCTGAACTTCCTCCAAAAGTAAGGGAAAGAACAGATAAATTAGATGCTGTTGGTAATACAACTGCCGCTATTGGAAAAGGATTTGCAATTGCATCTGCTGCATTAACAGCTCTTGCTTTATTCGCTGCTTTTATGCAAACTGCAGGAATAAATTCAATAGATATATCTAACCCTGTAGTTATGTCTGGTTTGCTAATTGGAGCTATGCTTCCTTTTATTTTTTCAGCTCTTTCTATGAATGCCGTTGGAAAAGCAGCAATGAGTATGATTGAAGAAGTTAGAAGACAATTTAAAGAGCTTCCAAAACTTAAAAATGCTCTTGCAATAATGAGAAAATATGATTCTGACCTATCAAAAGCAACAGAGGAAGAGATGAAAATATTTAATGAAGCTGATGGAGTTGCAGAATATAGCAAGTGTGTTGAGATATCAACTCAGGCAGCATTAAGAGAAATGATACTACCTGGTCTTTTAGCAATATCCGTTCCTGTTCTAGTTGGGTTCATTGGTAGTGCAGAAATGTTAGGTGGTTTATTAGCTGGTGTAACTTCATCTGGAGTTTTAATGGCAATTTTTCAATCTAATGCTGGGGGAGCATGGGATAATGCTAAAAAAATGATCGAAGAAGCTGGTAATAAAGGAACTGAAGCTCATAAAGCTGCAGTAGTCGGAGATACTGTTGGTGATCCATTTAAAGACACTTCAGGACCATCATTAAATATTCTATTAAAATTAATATCAGTAGTTGCGCTAGTTATAGCTCCCCTACTATAAAAATATGTACAAAGAGAGAAAGAAAAAATCAAAAAAAAAATTTGGAAATTTTCCTTATATAAGTGTAATTTTTAGTGTTTCTCTTTCTCTCCTCCTTTTAGGAATATTTAGTTTTTTTCTACTTTCATCCTTACAGGTCAAAACCCTTATAGAAAAAAATACCGAAATTAATATTTATCTAAACAAGAATCTTTCAATTAATACTATTGATCAAATAAAAAGGACTCTTTACATAAAAGATTATGTTCTTGTTAATGATGAAAGTACTCTTGAACATATTTCTAGTGAAATTGCCGCACAAGAATTCTCGAAAGAATTAGGAGAGGATTTTACAAAATTTTTAGGTAATAACCCATTAAGAGATTTGATAATCCTAAAAATTAATCCTAAGTATTTCTCTTCTTCACAATTAACATTTGTAGAAGAAGATATACTAAAGATTTCAGGTGTTTATGAAATAGATTATTCAAAAGATTTAATAAGTAATATCAATAAAAACATAACAAGTATAAGCCTTGTATTTATTGGAATTTTTATAATTCTTTTTTTAATATCAATTATTCTTATAAACAATACTCTAAGAATAGCTCTTTTTTCTCAAAGATTTTTAATAAGAAGTATGCAATTAGT
The DNA here is from genome assembly GCA_036166735.1 of Bacteroidota bacterium. GTDB lineage: Bacteria > Bacteroidota > Bacteroidia > Cytophagales > MED-G16 > JAPYTU01. Next base: position 28,977 of record JAYZHG010000039.1, read on the forward strand.
AGGTGCAACTTCTAATTACATTTTAAAACCTTTTTTACTTAGAGGTATGTTTTATGGAGTTATTTCTGGAATAATTGCGTCAGCACTATTGTTTATAATTATCACACTTGCAAATGATAAATTGAATGGTTTAAACTCTATAGCAACAACAGAACAATTAAGTATTATATTTATTGGTCTAATGTTAACTGGAATTGTTATGGTTGTAATAAGTACTTACACTTCTGTAAATAAATATTTAAATTCATCTCTTGACGAACTATACAATTAAATTATGAAAAATAAATCAAACCTTCCATTCAAAAGACACAATTACATTTTAATGATTGTCGGAATATTTACTATAGCTATTGGATTTATAATAATGACTATTGACCAAGAAGACTATGGATTTGGATTTTTAGGTTTAACTCTAGGACCCATTATTGTATTAATCGGATTTATTATTGAGTTTTTCGCTATATTTTCAAAAAGTAAGCAATAAAAATGAATTGGTTTGAAGCCTTACTTCTAGGTATACTTCAAGGACTTACAGAATTTCTACCCATAAGTAGTAGTGGTCATCTAGAATTAGGATCATATTTCCTTAAAACAGATAATGCAGATAACTTATTATTTACAATAATTGTTCACTTTGCTACTGCCATTAGTATTTTATATGTCTTTAAAAATGATATTAAAAAACTAATTCATAGTATGTTAAAGTTTGAGAAGAATTCAGAAACAATTTTTATTTCTAAAATATTAATATCGGCTATTCCAGTTGGTATAGTTGGAATATTTTTTGAAGAAAAAGTAGAGAGTTTATTCAATGGTGATATAATTCTAGTGGGCTCAATGCTTTTAATTACAGCACTTCTTCTAATATTCACCTACTTCCAAAAAAATAACTCTAAAAATGAAATATCATATTATGATGCCTTGATTATAGGAATAGCTCAAGCATTTGCAATTATACCAGGTATTTCAAGATCAGGAGCAACGATATCCACTGCATTATTTTTAAAAATTAATAAGAAAGAAGCTACTAGATTTTCTTTTTTAATGGTTCTTATTCCAATTTTTGGTATTGCATTTTTAAAAATATATAAAGGAGCAATGAACTTACAGTTTGTAGAAACTGAAATTGGCATTCAACCTCTAATAATAGGTTTCATTTCAGCTCTTTTTAGTGGAATTATAGCTTGCAAATGGATGATAAAAATTGTTAGAGAAAGTAACCTTTTTTATTTTGCATGTTATTGTATAATTATTGGTTTATTTTCAATTATAAGTGGTTGTAAAGATCAAAATGATGAAAAAATATTTACAATCGAACCACAATATCCTGTTGAAAAACTTAGAGAAATAGCATTAAATGCTTACCCACCAATTGAAGAAAATAAATTGGATAAATCAAGTGAATTATATGAAATAATTAAACTAGACCCCTCTATAAAACTTGATATCAGATATGCATCAACAAGAAATTTTATGAAAACTCCATTTTATAAAGAACCGAAAGCTTTTTTATTAAAAGAGGCAAGTCAGATGTTAATAAAAGCTCATAACGAATTAAAAAATTACGGCTACGGAATAATAGTTTATGATTCCTATAGGCCATGGTATGTAACTAAAATGTTTTGGGACGCAACACCAGATTCTTTAAAAGATTTTGTAGCAGATCCAAAAGAAGGCTCTGTACATAATAGAGGATGTGCTGTAGATATTGGATTATTTCATTTAAAAAATGGAAAAATAGTTAAAATGATATCCGGTTATGATGAATTTACGGAAAAAGCCTATCCATTCTATGAGGGTGGAACAAAAAAGGAAAGAGAGATTAGAGATCTTTTAATTAATACAATGAAAAAATACAATTTTGAAGTTTATCAGTATGAATGGTGGCATTTTAATTATAACGATTGTAATTCCAAAATATTAAATTACTCTTTTGAAGAATTAGATTCATTACTTTTCTAAACTCTTCTCTGCATTAAAGATGCTCTTTTCAAAACTTTTACTAATATTTAAAATTATTTCTTTTTGAATTTTTAACCTTTGATTAACATCTTTTAAAAATTCATCATCGCCTTTATTATCTTTTGAATTCATGGGATATTTGTCATATGGAAATTCGTCACTAAAATCTTGCATAAATTTCATCATCATTTTATTTGAACTTTTAAGAGAACTCACTAATTTTTCTGATAATGAATCTTCAGATAAAGTAGATTTAATATCATTTTCAAGTTTTTTTAAATCTCCCATTTTCTCCATAAGTACATCATGTTCCTTTATTATTTCACTTAAAATTTTTTGATTAGAATCATCTAATTTATTTGATGGTGAACAAGAAATTGCAAATAAAAAAGTGGTTAGAATATACAAATATTTCATATTAATGATGTTTGTGTCCTCCAGGAGAAAATTGAATACCAGCAATAAATTTTCCATCTAAACCCATCTGAATTCCATCATAATTCTGATATAATGGAACAGCATACTCGACAGAAAATCTAAAATTTTTAAATACCCCTTTTAAAACAGAGGTATTTAGCCCAAAAAATGACTGAATTATTTCATAAGATGAATTATTAGTGTTGTTAAGACTAATATCCCAAGGATCTAAATCCTCATCCATTCCATTAATTTTAGAATTAATAATGTTTTGTTGTCTATAACTTAGACTTATAATCTTTGAAAGTTTATATGACAACCAATAATTAATATTAAATAAATTACCATAAGAATAACCCCTTGAATTGGTATTTGTAGAAACATTAAGCAGAGGTTGAAATCCTGCAGATATTTTTTTAG
>JAYZHG010000040.1:0-6324 GCA_036166735.1 Bacteroidota bacterium
GCAGAATTTCCAGAGTTAAATGGTGTAGAACAAAACATAATAGACAGATGCATTGAAAAAAATGATGCTCAAAAATTCTCAAAATTAATGAGAGCTTATGAAGCCTCAACAATCGCTGTAGGATCTAGTTTTAACAGCTACTCTTCACCAGGTAATATCAAAGATGGTTTAATTACAGACGCAATGAAATCTGCAGGTGCTGCAAAAAAAGGAGGAACATCGCCCGTAGTTGCAGTATTGGACTACGCTGAAAAAATTAATAAAGCTGGTTTAAACTTACTTTGTACACCTGGAAATGATGTGGAAAGCACCACAGGTCTTGCTGGATCTGGTTGTAATATAATTATTTTTACTACAGGCCTGGGAACTCCTACAGGTAACCCTATATCTCCTGTTTTAAAAATATCAAGTAATACTAATTTGTTTGAAAGAATGAACGACATCATTGATCTTGATGCTGGAACCGTAATAAATGGAAAAGACACTATTACTACTATGGGCGAAAAAATATTAAATTATATTATAAAAGTTGCAAGTGGAGAAATAGTGGTAAAAGCAACAAAAAATGGATATAATGATTTTATTCCTTGGAAAAGAGGAATCTCATTATAAAAGCAAAAAATCACAGTTAAAAAAACAAAGTAAACAAAATTATGGTAATAGATTCTCATCAACATTTTTGGAAATACAAACCATCAAAACATAAGTGGATAGATGATAGCATGTCTTTAATTCGTAAAGATTTTATGCCCTCAGATTTAAAAAAAGTATACGATAAAAATAAAATTGATGGCTGTATTGCTATTCAAGCAGATCAAACTCTTAAAGAAACCAATTTTTTATTGGATCTCTCTAAAGAAAATACTTTTATCAAAGGAATTGTTGGATGGGTAGACTTAAGAGCTTCAAATATAGATAACACTTTAGAATACTATAGCAAATATAAAAAAATTAAAGGGTTTAGGCATGTAGTTCAAGATGAAGCAGATCATAATTTTTTACTGAGACCTGAATTTTTACGAGGCATCTCCTATTTAGAAAAGTACAATTATGTATATGAGATTCTAATTTTTCCACATCAACTAGAAACTACATTAGAATTTGTAAAAAAATTTCCAAATAACAAATTTATTATAGACCATATTGCTAAGCCCTACATAAAAAATGGTTTATACGATAAATGGGCTAGATTAATGTCAGAAATTTCTAAATGTGAAAATGTGTTTTGTAAAATGTCTGGCATGATTACTGAAGCAGATTATAACTTATGGACTCCTGAGCAAATAACTCCTTATATGGATTTAGTTTTAACAAGTTTTGGTTCAAAAAGAATACTATTTGGTTCAGATTGGCCAGTATGTTTAGTTGCAGGAAGCTATAAAAAAGTAAAAGAATTAGTAACAAATTTTATATCAAAACTTAGTGAAAATGAAAAAACTAACATCATGGGGAAAAATGCTATAAATTTATATAATATAAAATCTTAATAAATAAAATGAATTTAGGATTAAAAGGCAAAATAGTAGTAGTTACAGGAGCAGCCGGATTAAAAGGAAGTATTGGAGAAACTATAGTACATGCCTTAGCTAATGAAGGTGCTATACCTGTTATTGTATGTCGAAATGATAGAGGATATAAGTACGAAAAAAAACTTCAAAATAAAGGTGTGGACGCAACTTTTATAAAAACAGATCTTTCAAATACAAATCAAATCAAAAAAACAGCCAAAATAATTGGAGAAAAATATGGTAAAATAGATGTACTTATAAATAATGTTGGTGTTAATGATGGAGTTGGATTAAAAGCTTCTATAGATGATTTTATGCACTCATTACAATTAAATATGGTAAGTTATTTTGCAATGACAAAATACTGCTTGCCATACATTAAAAAAACGAAAGGAAATATCTTAAATATAGGATCTAAAGTTGCGCTAACAGGACAAGGAGGAACTTCTGGGTATGCGGCTTCAAAAGGGGGAATACTGGGTTTAACACGTGAATGGGCTGTAGATTTAATCAAGGATTCGATAAGAGTCAATGCCATTATAATTTCAGAAAGTTGGACTCCAGCATATGACAAGTGGATTAAAACACTTAAAAATGGAGAAGAAAAATTAAAATCAATAGTAAATAAGATTCCTTTAGGAAATAGAATGACAACACCTAAAGAAGTAGCAGATACTTGTTTGTTCACAATTTCTAATAAATCTTCACACACCACTGGTCAATTCATATTCTGTGATGGAGGATATGTCCATTTAGATAGATCATTATTGACTAAATAATTTGATAAATTAGAATCAATATGATAGATAAAATTAAAAATATACCAGTGGTACGAAAGGACTTATTCTTTCCTTTTATTATCATAACTTCAATTTTTGCATTATGGGGGATAGCAAATGATTTAACTAATCCCATGGTATCAGCTTTTAAAAAAGTAATGCCAGAACTATCTAATGTCCAAGCCTCGTTAGTTCAATTTGCTTTTTATTTTGGGTATTTCTTTATGGCAATACCCGCAGCCTTATTCATTAGAAAATATAGTTACAAATCAGGAATACTATTAGGATTAATTTTGTATGCAATGGGAACTTTTTTGTTTTATCCCGCTGCTATCTATGAAGAATATAATTACTTTTTAATCTCTTTATGGGTAATTACTTGCGGATTGGCATTTTTGGAAACAACATCCAATCCATTAATACTATCATTAGGAGATAAAGAAACTGCCACTCGACGTTTAAATCTGGCACAAGCTTTTAACCCAATAGGATCTTTAACAGGTATGATTATTGCTCAAGTATTTGTAATTAGTGCAATACGATCGGATGATTTTACAACAAAAGCATACAATGCATTATCCTCTGAAGAATTAGCTACAATTAGAGAAAATGATCTGGGAATAATTAGTATTCCATACATTGGTTTAGGTGTGTTGGTAGTAATTATTACTGTAATTATTTTTTTTACAAAAATACCTATACCTTCAGAACAAAATAAAATGTCTTTATCAGCTTCATTTAAAAAATTATTAGATAATAAGAACTATAAAAGAGGTGTTCTAACACAAGCATTTTATGTTGGATCTCAAATTATGTGCTGGACCTATATTTTTCAATATGTAGACAATCTAAATGATAGTTTAGGATTAAATCTTACAGCAACATATTTTAATGTTGCAGCTATGATTTCTTTTCTTTCAGGTAGATGGATAGGCACTATTTTAATGCGTAGAATTAATCCAGCAAAACTATTAATGTACTTTGGATTAGGTGGAGTACTATGTAGTGCCGGCGCTATTCTATTACAAAATATAATGGGGTTGATTTCACTGGTAGGAATATCAATGTTTATGTCCATTATGTTTCCAACTATTTATGGTATTGCTCTTAAAGACATGGGTGATGAAGCAAAAATTGGTTCTGCTGGATTAATAATGGCAATTGTTGGAGGAGCTTTAATGCCTGTCTTGCAAGGAAGCATTCTAGACTGGGGTGGTTCAGGATTTTCCGATGTACTCATTTTTGGTTTTATTCCGGAAATAAATTTTTCTTTCATTTTACCATTAATTTGTCTAACAGTTGTTGCTTACTACGGATACAGTACATTTGAAACTAGTAAAACTTAAATTAAATATGGATACTCAAAGATATTGTTACTCATGCGACTTAAAAGATGATCCTAAATTAATATCTGAATATAAAAAATATCATACCCAAGAAAATGTTTGGCCTGAAATTACTCAAAGCATTAAAGATGCTGGAATCATAGATATGGAAATTTACATTACTGGAAACAGAATGTTTATGATTATAGAAGTTGATAAGACCTTTGATCCTATTAAAAAAAATGAAATGGATGCTAACAACTTAAAAGTTCAAGAATGGGAAAAGTTAATGTGGAATTTTCAACAAAAAATTCCATGGGCAAAAGACGGTGAAAAGTGGGTTAAACTTGAAAAGATATTTAAACTAACTTAAAAACAATATCACCTATAAAGAATATTATTAAGAATGAAACTTAAATATTATTTAAAGAAAAAATACAATCAATTTCGTTTTAATCTTTGTGCCAATGAGAATCTCCTATATTTATTTTTCTATAAATACTTGTATCGCCCTCCAAAAAATTCCCTTTCTGAATTTTTAGATAAATACTCAAAAGAAAATGCTCCTCTTACTTTTTTACAAATTGGAGCTAACGATGGATTCATCTATGACCCTATTCAAAAATTTATCAAAAGAGATAATTGGAAAGGAATAATGCTAGAACCACAACCTACTGTTTTCAAACAATATTTAACAAAAATTCATGCTAAAAGAAAAGAAATTTTACCAATTAATGCTGCTGTTTCTGAAAACGATGGAAAGACTTTACTCTATACCTTGGCATTCAGCAAAGAAAGATGGGCTACAGGTTTGTCAAGCTTCAATAAAGCAATATTACTAGAAAAAATCAAAGATGGAACCATCCTTAAAAAAGCCAAAAAAGAAGGAATTAATTTACCAAAAAATGAAGAAGATTGGATTGAAGCTATTGAAATCAATAGCATCAGTCCCAGTACTTTAATAAGTAAGTTTGGAAAAGAAAAAATTGATTTATTGGCCATTGATACCGAAGGCTTTGATTTTGAAATAATTAAAATGCTGGATCTTTCCAATATTTCACCAGAGGTAATCATTTTTGAAGAAATCCATTTTAACCAATCCACAATTAATGCTTGTCAAACTTATCTGAAAAAATATGGCTATACCTATAATAGGATTGGAAAAGATGTTTACGCAACAAAGTTTTAGTTAAAGAAAAAGGTTTATATTAATAATCTAGAAATTTTTTCATCATCACATTATTAACTTTAAATCCATTCCTAGAATAAAAATTGACTAATTTTTCATTACAGAATAAAGTAATTCTATAGCACTTCTTTTTCTTACAAATTTCAATAAGTTCCTTTACAAGATAAGTACCAATCATTTTTTTCCCCACATTTTTATCTACAACAATATCCTCAATATGACCAGCAACTTCACCTCTAATTTTATTTTCAATTACAACACTCCCATAAGCAACTATCTTTTCATCAAGAATACCAACAATAGAATTAGCACTGGTGTTTTTTAAAAAATTTTTCCAAGCCCTCTCTTTATCAATAGAATCTTGATCTAACTCTTTAAGCTGATTTAACAAAACATAAACATCGTCTAAATCAGATTCTTTAACTCTTCTAAAAATTATATTACTCAATATGTTTACTCTTTAGATTTTTTAATTCCCAACTGAATGAGAGAATATTTTACAGATAATTGAAACATTGTATTTTTAGTTTCTTCATTAATTATACTGGGATCAGAAACATTTTTTAAGCCTTTGACATATCTTAAGCTTACCCCTAATCTAGCAGGGAGCCTTAGCCCAATACCAGCAACAATACTAAAATCACGATCTGAAAATTGATCTTTAATGTCATTTTTTATTCCATTTAAAGAAAGATTGGCCCCTGTTAATAATCCAAACTGTGGACCGAAATGAAAATTAAATGGACCAAAGTCACTCCTTATTAAAACTGGAATATTTAAATAACTAAGATTATTTTTATTTACCACTTGACTTAATTCAAATTTACCACCTTGAGTGGAGTATTGAACCTCTGCCTGAATTCCAAATATTAACGGCAACTTAATGTATGTAAAAGCACCCAAATGATAACCAGTTATGGACTCAACGCCTTGAATTGTATTTAATTTTTGTGTTGCAGAATTTGCTCCACCCTTAAATCCTAACTCAAATTTTTGAGAGTACACATTTAAACTAAAAAAAAATGTAAAAAAAAGAAGAAGTATGTTTTTTGTCATGATTTTTTATTTCAAATTTAACCATAAAACAAATAAGAAATATAAATATTATGAAAAGTCCCTTAGTAAAACCTCTAAAATCTGAAGATAAAGAGCTAAATAAATTAATAAAATTTTATAATGAAACCTTAGGATTTTGTCCTAACAGTATAAAAACAATGTACATAAGACCTCAAATAGCTTACGCCTTTATAAATCTCAACAAAGCCGTTATGAAAAATAAAGGAAAGGTGACTAGCAAACTAAAAAGGCTTATAGGATATGTTTCCAGTACAGTGTCAGGATGCAGATACTGTCAGGCACACACCATAAGAGCTGCAGAAAGATACGGAGCAAGTACAAATCAATTAAAAGAAGTATGGGAATTTAGAGATAGTAAAAATTTTTCAATCAAAGAAAAGGTAGCACTAGAATTTGCAATTGCCTCTTCATCCATTCCCAATCATGTAGACAATAAATTAATGGGT
>JAYZHG010000041.1:0-11522 GCA_036166735.1 Bacteroidota bacterium
TAACATGAAAATTTAATGTTTAAAAGACTTACTATAGCAATACTTTTAACATTATCACTTTTAGCTCTCGCCATTAAACCGCTAGATAGATCTCCACTAGAAGAGAGTTTATATTATCAAAACACAATCAAAACATTTGATTCTATAAAAAATAACATGCCTCGACACATTAATGGTGACACCATTAAAGTTGGATGGGCAAAAAAATCTCTCATACCAAAATACAAAACTCCTATGGCAGGATATGGGGCGAGAAAAGGAGCACATTTTGAAGGTATCGAAGATAGCATCTGGGTTAGTGCTGTAATCTTTGATAACGGAATTTATCGCTCAGCATACATCTCCATGGATTTATTAATTATTCCTCCTACCCTGAATACAGAAAAATTGGTAGAAGGATTAGATTTAGAGAGTAAAAATATTTATTTCACCGCTTCCCACACACACTCAAGTATAGGAGGATATCTTGAACGATTAGCAGGAAATCTATTTGGAGGAACATTTGACGCTAAAATCTTAGAATTTATAAGAAATCAAACTCGAAATGCAATAATTGAAGCTACAAAAAATCTACATAAGGCTCGCATAGGATATGCATCCATTTACGCTGCAGATTATATAACAAACAGACTTGTTGGAGATTCATTAGGAACACATGACCCATACTTAAGAATGATAAAAATTGAAAAGGATAACGGAGAAAATGGAATTATTTTTTCATATTCTGCACACGCAACTTGCTATGGAAGAAAACAATTAAATCTCTCTACTGATTACCCTGGAAAAGTGGTAGAAAAATTAGAAAAGAATGAAAAAATTGATTTTGTAGTATATGGTGCAGGTGCTGTGGGAAGTATGAGTCCCCGTTCAAGACATAAAATAGAATCTAAAAAAGTAATGGAAATAAGTGACGGCATTTCAGAAGAACTTCTTAATGCTTTCAGATCCGTGGGAACTAAACACGAATTCAAACTTCATTCAAATACCATTAACATACAACTAAGAGAAGAATCTTACAAATTAAATTCTTACTTAATTTTTAGACCTTGGTTGTTCAAATGGCTTGTGGGAAATACTAAAAAATACATTTCATACCTAAGGATAGGAGAAAATCTTCTTGTTGGTACTCCTTGTGATTTTTCAGGAGAATTAGTTAGTCCCATTGAAAATTCATTATCACCTATTGAAAACCCATTATCAAATAAAAAGTTAAATTTGATGATAAATAGCTTTAACGGATGTTACATAGGATATGTAACTGATGATAAATGGTATGACAAAAATGATATTTACACATACGAAACATATACAATGAACTGGTTTGGACCATATAATGGAAGATACATATCTGAATTAATAAAAAAAACAATAGAAATCAATGAGAATAATTAGCATCATACTTTTTTCACTAATTTTAAATTTTAATGCAACATCTAATAAAAGAGCAGACAACATCCAGTCTGACTCCTTAAGATTAAAAATTTCTCAAATGCTTATTTTTGGAATAGGCGATTTAAAAAAAGTGCTAGAATCTGATTCTATGCTAGATGCATATTCAAAAAATTATCTAGGAGGAATTATATTATTTGAAAAAAATATTAACAAAAAAAGGGGGAAACATCATCTAAAAATTTTAATTGATGAAATACAACGTATATCACAAATCCCATCATTTGTTGCTATTGACGAGGAGGGTGGTAAAGTAAATAGATTAAAACCTGAATATGGTTTTCATCAAACAAAATCCGCTAAATATTTAGGGCAATTGAACAATCTTGATTCAACTTATTACTACGCCAAATTAACAAGTTCATTATTAAAAGAATTAGGAATAAATGTCAATTTTGCACCTACTGTTGATCTTGCATTAAATCTTGAAAATCCCGTTATTTATAAATACGAAAGAAGCTATGGAAAAGATCCTGAAAAAGTACATTTTCATGCTCTTAATTTCATAAAAGCCCATAATGAAAATAATATTATTACCGCAATAAAACATTTTCCAGGACACGGAAGTTCTTCTACCGACACACATAAAGAAGTTACCGATGTTTCAAAATCTTGGATAATTGAAGAGCTTTTTCCTTACCAAAAATTGATTGATGAAGGAGTTGTTACAGGTATTATGAGTAGCCACGTAGTTAATAGTCAACTTGATGATAGTATGCTTCCTGCAACGCTTTCCAAAAAAACTTTAACAACTATCCTTAGAGAATTTCTTTCTTATAAAGGTGTTGTTTTTTCAGATGACATGCAGATGAGTGCTATAACCAAGTACTATGGTCTTGAAAATTCTATTATTCTAGCAATAAATAGTGGCATTGATATTTTACTTTTTTCTAATAATCAAACAGCTAAAAATAAAGTATCTCCAGATCAGATAATTTCATTAATAGAAAAAAATATTGAAGATGGTAACATTTCACTGCTAAGAATTAATGAATCATTTAGAAGAATTATAAAACTTAAAAAGAAAATAAATCTTATTGATTAGGACTATATATTCTTACCGCGTCACTAAAAATTTTTTCTTTGTCTAGAGTCATTAATTTCCTTTCCTTATTAACATACTTTATCATTTGATCAGTATAATGTGGACTGTCTGGATTATTGGAATTGCCATAAGGAAGTATCGTTTCAATTTCAATAGCATCATGAGAAAATTGTATTAGCATTATGTATGACTCACCAGATACTGCTTTTAATCTTCCATTTTTATACCCTACCACATCAGAAGGTGCAATCATATCATCTAATCCAGATACAGGTAAATTAACATTACCTTTAATATGTCTCTGCAGGTCTCCCAAAATAATATCAATCTTTCCAAAATGTTTTTGCAAATATTTCTCTGTCTTTTTTATAGCCTGAAGATGATATAAATCGGGAATCACTACATTTTTTTTAAGTTTATTTTCAAACATAATATCTCTAATAAATTTATAATACACCCTCCATTGAGCAGCACCTAAATTATTATATCCTGCCCTTTTGTCCCAGTTATGAAGGATAGAAATCAATTCCTTATGTTTAGGAAATTTTTCTACTTGCAAGCTAAAAAGTGAATTCAAATCATTACGATATAAAATTTTCTCAGGATATTTTTGATCATATTTTATTGTCTTAAAATCTTCATATGAAACCTTATCATAATCCTCTATAAGTTCCATAAATCGTAGACTCCTATTATTTTCTTTCTCTCTAAAATTAAATGTTGAAACAAAATTTTCTTCTTTTAAATTATATTTTTTGCTTGTTGAATTAAAAGGTGAGTTGTTGGTATTAAAAATGTAACCACTTAGAGGATTAAGTAGTTTTGGTAAGTCTTCATAAGGATGATATGAGTTTAAAATTAAAGATGATGTATCTCCAAGAATTACTTTTTCCCAATCAATACTACTATCTCTAACAGAAAGCCTAGCATTACTCATATAAAAAATATTATCTTCTTTATCTGCATATACTATATTGAACCTAGGAATTCCTACGAGACCTAGAGCATTTTCAAATTCCTCAAAATTAGAAGCTTTACTCATTTTAAACCACTGCTCAACTGCACTTATATTATTTAAAGAAGGTGAATAAAATGAAAAATATCCTTTCTTATTTTTTATCACTGGACCAAAGTCTGACCAAATAATTTTTCTTTTTATATTAACTTTTATTCCAAACAATACTTTTACTAATATTTTGATTTCTTTACTTTCAAACTCTTTCCAAGCACCATCAATTTTATATTCATTTTCATTCTTTGGATTAATAATAAGCTGATAAACGTCATTAATATCTGGATAGTTATATGTATGCGTCCAAGCTAAATTATTATTAGTTCCTATCACAGGAATTGGCAAACCTGGAAACAATCCACCAAGCATATTCCATCCTTCATTACTATTTATGTGAGCCTCATACCAAGAAAATGGTCCCTCTAAAGGTTGGTGAGTATTAACATTTAAATATGTTTTTCCATCAGCAGTTTTATTGCTATTAAAAGCAAAAGCATTAGATCCAATTGTACTTCCAATATTATCTACGCCATCAAGAGTTTTAATTAAATCAATATTATTACTAATTAATTGCCCTATAACATCGCCGGTATCAGAAAAAAGATGAAGCATCAAATTAAGTCCAGTTAAATAATCATGAATAGTTAAGGGAAATGAATTTTTAACTAGTACTTTTTCAGGATGCTTTTTTGCGTATGCATTTAACCCCTCTAAATATCCATATATCACATTCAATCCTTCTGGAGGAAGGTTTTGTAATTCTCTTTTTGCCACACTTCTGCATCTTAATAATTCAACTACATAGTCAAGAAAGGCACCTCTTACTCCATTCAATCTGCCAAGCATTTTTTTAGCAGGCAAAAAAGTTTTTTGAATTGTTTGAAAATCATCCTCTGCATGTGCCCAGGCAAGACCATAAGCAGCTTCTTTATCAGTATTTCCATAGATATGTGGAACCCCCCATGTATCTCGAACTATAGTAATATTTGATGTGTTAACTTGACCTATAGACTGATAAGTAATACAAATAAAAAATAATAATATTTTTTTATATCGGTACATTGACATGTCTTTCAGCATGGTAAGAAGAACGAACTAATGGCCCTGATTCTACATACTTTAACCCTCTTTTTAAACCCTCTTCTCTATACATATCAAAAGTATCAGGGTCAATAAAATTATCTACTTCCAAATGCATTTTTGTAGGTTGCAAATACTGACCAATGGTTAGAATATGAAGGCCATGTTCAACCATATCATCTATTGTTTTAAGAATTTCATCTTTTGTTTCTCCAAGCCCTACCATTAAACCAGATTTTGTTCTTTTGCCACATTCTTTTGTTAGTTTAATTTGTTCTAAACTTCTTTCATACTTAGCTTGTGGCCTCACCCTTTTATAAAGTCTCTTTACAGTTTCAATGTTATGAGATACTACTTCTTGTCCAGCATCAATCATTCTATACAAGGCATCCCAATTAGATTTAACATCTGGAATTAATGTTTCTATAGTTGTAGAAGGAGAAAGTTTTTTTGTCAACTTAACGGTTTGATACCAAATTTCAGCACCTCTATCTTTTAGTTCATCCCTATTCACAGATGTTATAACAGCATGTTTAATACCCATCTTTTTTATAGCTTTTGCAACTCTTAATGGCTCCAAAGTATCATATTCTGGGGGTTTCCCCGTTGCAACAGCACAAAAAGTACAGCTTCTAGTACAAACATTTCCTAGAATCATAAAGGTAGCAGTTCCAGCACCCCAACATTCACCCATATTAGGACAGTTCCCACTCTCACATATGGTATGCAATTTATACTTGTCTACAATATTTCTTACTTTTTTATACTCCTCTCCAACAGGTAATTTTACCCTTAACCACTTTGGCTTTTTAAACCTTGACACAACTCCATTAGATTCATTCATATGAAAGTGTAATTTAAATTAAAGTACGTAAATATTAGTATTTTCTCCCGTAGAATAATGTAATAAAGGCACTAGTAAAAATAGATTTATTTTCTGCAGTAGGCATTATAATTATTTTTTTTGTAAAGGCTTCAGCTAAAAATCCTACTTCGATTGCAGTAGAAGATTTCTTAGTTCCAAATTCAAAATTTACTGCTGTTTTAAAATTTATACCCGGTCGGATTTTCATCTCTTTAAATCCTTCGGTAAAACTCGCAACACCTATTACATTATTAAAATTATGAATATCAGGATCAAAAGGTTCAATTTCCATTCTACTATTCCTATTGTACTTAATATAATAAGGAATTTGCATCCCTATACTAGGTCCAATTGCAACCTGAGCATTTACCTGAATTCCTTGTTGATCTTTTTTAGAAAATAAAATCATTTCTCTACCATACTGTCCTCGAAATGAAAAAAAATAATTCTGTTTAGCCCAAATGAAGGTCCTCCCATATCCAAGAGCTGAACTATATTTATTTTCTTTAGAATGTTTTACATTAACAAGTTCTACTCCTATTGTACTATATAATTTTTCTGCAATTTTATTACTGAATTTTAATACTCCTCCTCCAATAAGTCCGCCATTAGTATTTTTATTTATTCCCCAAAGTATTTCACGTTCATAATCAAAATAGTCAAGTTCTTGAGCATTAATATGAATGCTTATAGAGGAAAAAAAAATTATTATAGACAAATACTTTTTTAACATAGAACAAAAAATTTGCATAAAAATCAATGTTACATTATTTTAATAATATTATAACGTAAAATTATATTTTTATGTGAAAAATAATATATAATTATATTTTAGTATAAATCTTAATGCATAATATTCTAAAAGAATGAATCATACAATAGAAAACAAATACATAGGAAATCTAAGAACTTCATCAAAACATCTAAAATCAGGAGATAATGTGATAACTGATGCTCCTACAGACAATAATGGAAAAGGGGAAGCATTTGCTCCTACAGATCTTGTGTCTTCAGCACTATGTAGCTGCATGAGCACAGTAATGGGAATATGTGCCAATAAAGGAAATTTTTCTATGCCAAATTCCACGGCAACAATTACAAAAATTATGGGAGTAGATCCAAGAAAAATATCCGAGATAACAATAGAATTTACATTTGAAAAATCTGAGTTAACAGATGCTCAAAAAAATAAGTTAATGTCTGTAGCTGAAAACTGCCCTGTAGCAAAAAGTTTGAATCCTGATATTAAACAAAACTTAACTTTTAAGTTTTAGACTACTTAATTTTTTTTGAAATATAATAATCGACTGAATACTTTCCTGGTCCTATAATAAACAAAGCTATAAATACAGTAAAAAACAATACTGCTTTTTCCATTTTTCCAAATGGATCACCAGCATGAGCTACAGTAATAGCAATAATAAAATTATACATTACAGGTATAGAAAAAATTCTGGTTCCAAAACCTATCAAGACAAAAAAAGCACAAAATAATTCTGCAAAAATTACTAGAGATAAAGTAAACTCACTGCTTAGAAACAAATGGCTCATAAATTTTGTGGATAAAGATTCATAATTCATCAGCTTTCCATACCCATGTGTCATAAGTGAAGCAGAGACACCAATCCTAAGAACCAATAATCCAATGGCAGTACACCAACTTGTATCAGAAAAATGTAGTAGATATTTTTTCATTTTTATTATATTTTATTAAAACTAAATTTAAGAAGATTAAATTTGTTAAAAAAATATATGGCTAAAAGTAATTATAGAATTGGACACGGTTATGATGTTCATCGATTGGAAGAAGGAGCAGACTTTTGGATTGGTGGAATCAAGCTAGAACATAGTAAAGGAGCGGTAGGTCATTCTGACGCTGACGTTGTCATTCATGTGATATGTGATGCATTATTAGGCGCCTTAAATTTAAGAGATATTGGATTTCATTTTTCTGACACAGACGAAAAATACAAAGGAATTGACAGCAAAAAATTACTAAAAAAAGTTATTGACATGATGAGAAAACAAAATTATGAGGTTAATAACATAGATGTAACAATTATGGCAGAACATCCCAAGTTAAGTCCACATATTCATGAAATGCAAAACGTACTCTCAAGGGTAATGGAAATAAAAAAAAATTTACTATCTATTAAAGCCACCACTACTGAAGGATTAGGATTTATCGGTAGAGAAGAAGGAATTGCTGCAACCTGTGTAGTTTTATTGGTTAGATCATCAAAATAAAAATTACCACTCTCTCCCATACCTTTCAATTTTTTCAATTTCCACATCATCTAAAACATTTCCATGACCATCAACTGCAGAGATACAAAAGAATCCCACTACAGGATATGAACTGTCATTTGAAACAACAAGATTGGTTGGTGAATTTGAAAGAGAGACTGCAAATAATTCACTAAATCCTCCTGGTCTATTAATTTGAATAGAAACTTTATTTAAAAAATCAAATGCTTCATAAGTTATAGAATGGATTTCGACATAAAGAGAATCTCCTTTTTCATAAGGAGATAATAAATTATTTTCATCATCCTGCTCAAATCTTGTTATTGATCGTCTAATTGGAGGAATAAATGGTATTCCATCTATGATGGCACCTTCTGAACTTGCACCAGCATCAATGCATGTTATTATGTCCTGAGATGTAGCAAGTCTTTCTCCATTCTTATATGCTTTGATCCAGTAAGCATCACCTACTCCCTTTTCTTCCCTAGACCAAAACTCAGCGTAATAAGATCCCGATGGAATCTGTCCCCTTACAAAGTTTACGCTATCAATTGTAGATGTCCTATTCAATGAAGAAGATGAAATAATGTTTTTTCCATCATAGTTAATAGATAAATAAAATTCAGTTCCTATATCTCCCAAAGTTCCAAAATCATTTGTAGGTGTCCATATATAATTTCCATCTCCCATGTCTTGAAAAGAAAATATGTTGCCATCTCCATCAAAAACATTAACTTCTGCACCTAAGGCAGAGATAGGTGATGCATTGTTAAGGTAACCTTGTGTCTTAGAAAGTTTAATTATTTGTTCTTCTTCCAAGTTATTTACCCATGCATCAACAACAAGAATTGGATCATTAGTAACTAAGTCAGGATATATTATATCCTCACAAGAGATTAGTAATGAAAAAATAAAAAATAATAAAATTCTATTCATCAAAATTTGAAATTATAAGTTATAGATGGAACAAAAGAACCGATAATAGATAGTCTGGTAACATCTCCAGGAACATAACTTTCCGTGACAGAATCTCTACCTTGAGAAAAATAAATTGAAAATGGATTTCTCCTGTTATAAACATTATAAATTCCTAATACTACAGAGCTATCGTTTTTTCTAGCATTACCATTTCTTTTAAATTTCTTTCCATTAATCGTAACCGCAACATCAAGTCTATGGTAGTTTGGAATTCTATTTTGGTGTCTAGCATTTAGAGCATTATAGGGAATTACAAATCCTTGAACAACATACTTTGAAGTTGGAAACGTTACTGGAGTACCAGTTAAAAAAGTAAAATTTCCAGATAATGATACCCTCTCATTAAACTCATAACTTGAGGTAACTTTAAAATTATGGGTTTGATCATAGCGTGTTGGATACCAATCAAATCGATTAATTCCATCAATTTTAAGTTCTGATCTTCCTATACTATAACTCACCCATCCATTAAGTTTTCCAGCATTTTTTTTTATGAGTAACTCTATGCCATAGGCCCTCCCATCACCAAAAAGAAGGTCTCCTTCTATATATTTATTGATAAGTAAATCAGCTCCATCTACATAATCTATCTGATTTTCAAGATCCTTATAGTATAATTCTATAGAAGTCTCGTAATTATTATCATTAAAATTTTTAAATAATCCTAATACATATATGTGTCCTATTTCAGGTCTTATATTATTTGTACTTGGGGTCCATACATCCAATGAACTTGAAGCAGCAGTATTTGATATAAGGTGAATGTACTGCGTCATCTTATTATAACTCATCTTAAAAGAAAAAGCATCATTAAACTGATAGTTTAAAGACAATCTCGGTTCAATATTAGAATACGACTGAATCTTCTCTCTACCAATAATATTTGTCTCAGAAATAACTGTACTTCTCTGACCAGCAACTAATGGCTTTGAAAACTCATACTTTATCCCAGGACCATAATAGCTATACATAGAAATCCTAAGTCCATAAGAAAGAGTTAGGCTACTAATTTTTTGTTCATTACCCATATACATAGCCCCTTCAAAAGCATATTTATTTGCCAGAGTAATGTCAGTAATTTCCCCATCACTAACTCCAATGGCATTAGCAGGCTCAAAACGATAACCTAAAATTTCTGCGCCCACAGAAAACTCATTATTTGTATTAATAAAATAAGTAAATTCAGGCTTAAAATTTATCGTCTCTATTTTCGAATCCCACTCAAATTTATTTCTATCGTCACTACCAAAAGCAAGTTGATAATCATAATTACTATAAATAGCAGTAAAATTTGAAAATAACCTATCATTAAAGAGGTGATTCCAACGAAAAGTTCCCGTAGAATTTCCCCAGTTAAATCCTTGCCTTGCATCAAACTTAAAAATATCTCTTCCTATATAACTTGAGATATAAAGAGTGTTTTTTTCATTAATTTCAAAATTGGTTTTTGCAGTAAGATCATAAAAATTTAATGCTGCTCCATCATCGAAAAAATCTGAATTTTTCAAGAATGGCTTTGCAAGTATATCAGCGTAGGATCTTCTAAGGGCAAGAATAAAAGATGACTTATTCTTCACTATTGGAGACTCAATCGTAAATCTGCTAAAAATACTTCCAATCCCACCGGAAATTACTTTCTTTTTGTTATTTCCATCTTTCATTCTGATATCAAGAATTGAAGACAACCTGCCTCCATACCTGGAAGGAATTCCACCCTTATAAAGTTTTAAATCTTTTACAGCATCGGGATTAAAAACCGATAAAAATCCAAGAAGATGTGAAGAATTGTATACAGGTGCTTCATCAAGAAGGACAAGATTCTGACCGACAGAACCTCCCCTAACATTAAATCCTGAAGCTCCCTCTCCAACTGAACTAACTCCAGGAAGTAGTTGAATAGCCTTTATAATATCGTTTTCTCCTAGAAAAGTTGGAATCTCACTAATTTTTGACATATCAAGTTTATTTGTGCTCATCTCAATACTTGATATGTTAAAATTCTCTGCTCTATCACTAATTGTAACAGTCTCAAGCTCTACATCCAGACTTAATAATTCAATATCTAATTTTTGATTTTTATCTAATTGAATCTCTTTTGTTATTGACCGATATCCTAAATACCTAAAATCTATTCTGTATGACCCTTGGTCTAAAGTAATTGAATAGAATCCATAAGGATTCGTAATTGCCCCACCTTTAATTTCATTTATAAATACCGTAGCACCAATTAGTGATTCTCCACTCTCCGAATCAGAGACATATCCATTAAGTGTGTATTTTTCCTGAGGGTAAACATAAGAGGGTAATACAAATAGAATAATTAAAATAAGAAATCTTAACAAAATATTTTTTTCGCGAATATAAATACGATAAATCAATTAACAAATTGTTTAATTTAATATATGACTAATAATAAGATTTCCATGGTCTCTAGAATTTTCAATAAACCATTTATTCGTTTTTAGACCCCCACAAATCACTCCAGCAAGGTAAACACCATCAATATTCGTCTCCATTGTTTTTGGGTTATGTGAAGGTGTTTTATGCTTGTCATTTCCCATCTCTATTCCTACTTTCTCTAAAAAAGAAAAGCTCGGCTGATATCCAGTCATTGCAAGAACAAAATCATTTTCAATCACCAATTCTCCCTCAGGAGTTTTTATGTGTATTTCTTTCTCCTTAATTTTTGTAATACTTGAATTAAAATAGGATTTGATATTCCCTTCCTCAATTCTATTTTCAATGTCAGGTTTAACCCAATACTTTACCGTTTCACTTAAACTAGGTTCTCTAACAACCATAGTCACTTCTTTTGCTCCTTTTCTATAAGTTTCAAGTGCTACATC
>JAYZHG010000042.1:0-37929 GCA_036166735.1 Bacteroidota bacterium
TTTTTATTTTAAAATATTTACAATCAGATTCTAAATAATGTGAAGAATACATCCATTCTCCTACATTATAGTACTTACTTTTATCACTTATTTGTCTTTTTGTTACTTTATGACTATGTCCGAATACATAAATATCTTTATGGTTATTTATTTCATAATCTTTACAATAATTGACAATTCTTTCGTCATTTATATTGGAAATGGTGTTATCTATTTTATTATTTTTTTTTCTTGAAAAATATTCGCCAAGAACTATACCGATATCAGGATGAAGTATTCTAAAAAGAAATTGTAAAATTTTATTTTTAAAAAGATTTTTTAATAATTTATATCCCTTATCTCCTTTTCCTAGACCATCTCCATGACCTATTAAAAAATTTATGTGATTAATATTAAATTCTGTAGGATTATGATATACTTTAATTCCTAAATTTTGAAAATAATCTAATGTCCACATGTCATGATTTCCTACAAAATAATGGATGTTTATTTTTTCTTCTATTATTTCAATAAATTTTCCTAATAATCGGATGTATCCTTTGGGAACAGTCTTTTTATATTCAAACCAGAAGTCAAAAACATCACCCATTAAGAATATTTCTTGGGCATCTTTTTTTATAGTATCAAGCCATTTAACTATATGTTTTTCTCTTTGAATCGATGAAATTTCATTGGGTCTTCCCAAATGAAAATCTCCAGCAAAGTATAATTTTTTATTCTTCTGTAGTTTGAGGTTTATTTTCTTCATTATCTTTTTGAATTTTTTCCTCAATTTTATTTTTATCTTTTTCTCTAGTAAAAGATTGATAATTTGTAGGATTTTTAAATGGTCTTTTACCAATGAGAATCTCTATATCATTTTGAAAAAGAATTTCTTTTTCTAATAATTTTTTAGCAATTTTTTCAAGTTGTTCTTTTTTATTAATAAGTAAGTTTTTTGTTCGTTCGTATGCATTCTCAACAATTCTTTTAACTTCAAAATCAATTGTTTCAGCAGTGGAATCAGAATAAGGTTTTGTGAAATTATAATCTGATTGTTTTGAATCAAAAAATGAAATATTACCTATACTCTTGTTCATTCCATATACGGTCACTATACTATAAGCCATTTTTGTGATTCGTTCTAGATCATTTAATGCTCCTGTAGAAATTTTTCCAAATATTATTTCTTCAGCAGCTCGACCACCTAGTGCCATACACATTTCATCTATTAATTGATCTGTTTGGTATAAAAATTGTTCTTTAGGTAGGTATTGAGCATAACCAAGTGCGGCAATACCTCTTGGTACAATACTAACTTTTACTAGTGGATCTGCGTGTTCAAGATACCATCCTGCAATAGCATGACCAGCTTCGTGGTATGCCACTATTTTTTTTTCTTCTGGAGAGATTAGTTTATTTTTTTTCTCTAGACCTCCTATTACCCTATCTATTGCATCTTGAAAATCATCCATTTCAATAGTTTTTTTATTTTTTCTTGCCGCAATTAAAGCGGATTCATTACAGACATTGGCAATTTCAGCTCCTGCAAAACCTGGAGTTTGTGCTGCTAAATTTTTGAGATTAACGTCTTCATTTAAGGTAAGTCCCCTAACATGTACTTTAAAAATAGCTTCTCTTCCAATTAAATCTGGTTTGTCAATAGATATTTGTCTGTCAAATCTACCTGGTCTTAATAAGGCTGAATCTAAAACATCAGGTCTATTGGTTGCAGCTAGAATGATTACTCCTGAATCGGTAGAAAATCCATCCATTTCAACAAGTAATGAGTTTAGGGTATTTTCTCTTTCATCATTTGAACCTGGCATTTGCCCTCTTCCTCTTGATCTTCCTATAGCATCTATTTCATCAATGAAGACTATACATGGAGCTTTTTCTTTGGCTTTTTTAAATAAATCTCTTACCCTTGCTGCTCCTACTCCTACAAACATTTCTACAAAATCAGATCCTGATAATGAATAAAAAGGTACAGCTGCTTCTCCAGCAACAGCTTTAGCTAGAAGAGTTTTTCCTGTTCCTGGTGCACCTACCAATAAAGCTCCTTTTGGAATTTTTCCACCAAGTTTTGTAAATTTTTTTGGAGTTTTCAAAAATTCTACAATTTCTTTTACTTCTTCTTTTGCTTCTTCAAGACCTGCAACATCATGAAATGTTAATTTTACTTTACTCTCTTTATCAAAGAGTGAAGCTTTTGATTTTCCAATATTAAATAATTGACCTCCAGGACCCCCTCCTCCAGACATTCTTCTAATTAAGAACCAAAATCCAATTAAAATTAAAATAGTAAATCCCCACGTTTGTAGAAAAGAATAAAAATCATACCTTTTTTCAGTTAAGTATTCAACTTCTTTATTATTACTTTTTTTCATTTGACCTATCAAATCAAAATATCTTTTTTCAAAGCTTTCTATAGATGATATTTCAAGTTGATAATGGGGTCCATTTGTATTTTGGATTAACCTTGATGACTCAAGCTCATCTTTATAGGTTGAGTTTTGAAGAGCGTCTTCATTAAGTGTTATTTCTACAATTTCTTGATTCTTTATAACGACTATTTTTGATACATCATGACTTGTTATCATTTTTGTAAAACGATTATAATCTATATTAATTGGATTATTACTGAAAAGACCATATGCCAGGTATATAAATGATGATATTAATAATATAATCCATAATTGTGTATTAAATTGTGGTTTCTTTTCTAATAGATTTTTTTTATTATCTTTCATTTCAATTTATTTTACAATTTCTAATTTAGCATCACCCCATAATTTTTCAAGATTATATAAACTTCTTTTATTTTCTTGAAAAATATGTACAACTACATTAACAAAATCAATTAATATCCATTCTTTATTTATTTTTCCCTCTTTTTTCCATGGTTTTTCGTTGAATTTTTTTGAAACCTTTTCTTCTATAATATTAGCTATAGCATCTATTTGAGTAGTTGATTTTCCAGTACATAAAACGAAATAATCAGTAACAGAATTATTAATTTTTTTTAAGTTTAGTATTTTGATATCTTCAGCTTTATTTTTATTCATACAAGAGGCTATAAATTTACTCAGTTTGTTTGAATTTATATTTTGTTTGATTTGCAATTTTTAAGAAATTAAATATTATTTAAATTTAGTTAATATATGAACAATAATTCTGCCAAAACCTTATTTGACAATAAAACTTATATTTTTATGACAGAATGTCTTTCTACTAATGACTATTTGTTGAAACTTTTGAAAAAAAAGAACTATGAAGAAGGGACCATGGTTCATACAAATTATCAAAAAAATGGTAGAGGACAAAGAAATAATGAATGGTTATCTGAAAATGGTAAAAATTTAACTTTTTCTTTTCTGTTAGAACCATATGTTGAATTATCAAATCAATTTTTTTTACACATAATTACTTCAATTTCTATATTTAAAACATTATTAAAAATTAATATTAAATGTCTCTCAATTAAATGGCCAAATGATATTTATGTAAATGATAAAAAAATAGCTGGTATTTTAATAGAAAATCTTGTTTATCGAAAATTTATACATAAATCTGTGATCGGTGTCGGATTAAATATTAATCAAGCTAATTTTGGTAGTCTTAATGCAACATCAATAATTAATGAAACCTTGAAAAAGCATAGTCTTGATCAAATTCTTAAAATTTTTAAGTCGACTTTTAATAAAGAATATTTAAAACTTAACTCTAATAAAATTCATGAAGAGTTTGATTTTTATAAAAAAAATCTTATTGGTTATCAGGTAGAAAAGAAGTATGAATATAATTCTGATATAATTAAGGGAAAAATTATTGATATTTTATCAGATGGTATCTTGGTTATTCAAACAAAAAATTCTATAATGAAACTTAATTTTGGTGATATAAGATTAGTTTGACCAATTGTTTTTTATTTTAAAAGCTCCTAGTTTTGAATATGAAGACTAAATATATAATATTATCCGCTCCATCTGGTTCTGGAAAATCAACTATAGCATCTTTTTTATTGAATGAAATTGAATCACTTTCTTTTTCAGTTTCAGCAACGAATAGAAAAAAAAGAATAAATGAAAATGAAGGAATAGATTATTATTTCATTTCTAGAGAAAAATTTGAGTCTCATATTGAAAGTAATGATTTTATTGAATGGGAAGAGGTTTATACAAATCATTATAAAGGGACTTTAAAGTCAGAAATAGATAGATTAATAACAGAAAAAAGAAATGTAATTTTTGATGTTGATGTTTCAGGAGGTTTGAATTTAAAAAAATACTTTGGAAACAATGCATTGTCAGTCTTTATAGATGTTCCAAATTTGGAAACATTGAAAAATAGATTATTAGTAAGGGGCAGTGAAAATTATAAAAGTTTAAAAGAAAGAATTGAGAAATCTAAGTCTGAAATAAAAATGAGAGATAAGTTTGATATTATCATAATGAATGATAGAATGAGTAGAGCAAAAAAAGAAATATTAACTATTGTAAAAAATTTTATTAAAAAATGAATATAGGCCTCTTTTTTGGTACATTTAATCCTATCCATAATGGACATATTTATATTTCTAAAGAAGTTTTAAACTCAAAAAGAGTAGATAAAATTTGGTTGATTGTATCTCCTCAAAATCTATTCAAGAAAAGTTCAATAATTTTAGATAAAAACATTAGAATGAATATGGTGAATAATGCTGTCAAAAAATTAAAAAATATTTATTCTTCATCAGTTGAATTTGAATTAGAAAAACCTAATTATACAGTTAATACTTTAAATTTTTTATCTGCTAATTATTCTGTAAATAATTTTAAAATTATTATTGGAGAAGATAATTTAGAATTATTTGATACATGGAAAGATAGTGATTTTATAAAAAAGAACTATGAGTTAATTGTGTATCCTAGAAAAAAGAAAAAAATATCAAAAGAATTATTTGATGGTAAATTGATTAAAATATCATCGACTGATATAAGAAAAAAAATTAATAATAAAGAGTCAATAAAACATTTGGTTCCAAGAAATGTTGAAAAGGAAATTTTAGAAAATGGTTACTATAGTTAAATAGTAATTAATTCTTTTTCTTTAATGTCAATGATATTATCTATTTTCTCAATATAAGAATTAGTTATTTTTTGAATTTGATCTTCTCCAGTTCTTATTTCATCTTCTGATGCTCCATCATTAGAAAGTTTTTTGATGTATTCATTGGATTCTTTTCTGGAAGATCGAATACTTATCTTTCCTTTTTCTCCTTCATTTTTAATTTGTTTTATAAGTATTAATCTTCTTTCTTCAGTTAATGGTGGAATGTTTATTATTATATTTTCACCATCATTTTGAGGATTTAAACCAAGATCACTTTCTGTGATTGCTTTTTCAATATCTTGGATAATAGTTTTTTCCCAAGGTTTTATAAATAATGTTCTATTATCTGGTGTACTAATCGATGCTAACTGAATTATTGGGGTTTGTACATTATAGTAATCTACATTTATACCATCTAACATATTTGGCATAGCCTTTCCGGCTCTTACTTTAGTTAGTTCTTTTGTTAGAAATTGAATGGTTTTTTCCATTCTTTCTTTTGTATCTTCTAATATTAAATCAATTTCTTCCATATTAATAAATTAAAGTACCAATTTTTTTACCTTCAATAATTTTAATCAGATTACCCGGTTTATTCATATCAAAAACAATTATAGGTAAATTATTTTCTTTACATAAGGTGAAAGCGGTCATGTCCATTATGTTCAGATTTTTTTTGTATACATCATCAAAGGATATTTCATTAAATTTTTTAGCTGAAGATGATATTTCAGGATCTGAATTATATACTCCATCAACTCTTGTGCCTTTCAGTACAATGTCTGCTTCAATTTCTATTGCACGTAAACTAGCGGTAGAATCAGTTGTAAAATAGGGTTTTCCAAGACCTGCTCCAAAAATGACAATCCTATTTTTTTCTAGATGTCTAATGGCTTTTCTTCTGATAAATGGCTCACATACTTGATCAATATTAAAACCTGATAATAATCTAGTATCACATCCAATTTTTTCTAAAAAACTTTGTAGTGCCATACAATTTATTACTGTTGCTAACATTCCCATATAATCTCCTTGAACTCTATCAATACCAGTTTTTTCTGATTCGATACCTCTATAAATATTTCCACCACCAATTACTATTGCAATCTCAATTCCTAAATTTTGAATATTTTTAATTTCATTAGAATAGTTTTCTAATTTATTAGAATCAATACCAAAATTTTTATTTCCTATTAATGCTTCTCCGCTAAGTTTAAGTAATATTCTTTTGTATTTCATAAGGTTTTAATTTTTGTAAATATAATATAGTTCGTATTTATGGAGTTGTAATTCATAAATTATTATAATCACAATTTGTATTTAAAAGTTTGTATAAAATAAAAAACAGTATAATTTTGCTGACCTTTGAGCTGAATAGGCTACAAATTATGATTCTTTAAGAAGGGGAGATACCAAAGCGGCCAACTGGGGCAGACTGTAACTCTGCTGACTTATGTCTTCGTAGGTTCGAATCCTACTCTCCCCACTTAATTTTTTATGATAATAAGCGGGCGTAGCTCAGTTGGTAGAGCGACAGCCTTCCAAGCTGTAGGTCGAGGGTTCGAATCTCTTCGCCCGCTCATAAGCCGATGTAGCTCAGAGGTAGAGTACTTCCTTGGTAAGGAAGAGGCCACGGGTTCAATTCCCGTCATCGGCTCATTAAAAGATGTAAAAAATTGAATTATTATTTATTTAAGTTAAATTTGAGTTTTAAATTTTAAAAATTATGGCAAAAGAAACCTTTGATAGATCAAAACCCCATGTAAATATAGGAACTGTGGGACATGTTGATCATGGTAAAACTACTCTTACTGCAGCAATTACTAAAGTCTTATCTGATAAAGGATTAGCTGAAAAAAGAGATTTTGAACAAATTGATAATGCTCCTGAAGAAAAAGAAAGGGGTATTACTATTAATACAGCACATGTTGAATATCAGACTGAGAATAGACATTATGCTCACGTGGATTGTCCTGGTCACGCTGATTATGTTAAGAACATGGTTACAGGTGCAGCACAAATGGATGGAGCAATTCTTGTTGTTGCAGGAACTGATGGACCAATGCCTCAGACAAGAGAACATATTTTATTGGCTAGACAAGTTGGTGTTCCAGCTTTGGTGGTTTTTATAAATAAAGTTGATCTTGTAGATGATGCTGAATTATTGGAACTTGTTGAAATGGAAATAAGAGAATTATTAAATTTTTATGAATTTCCTGGAGATGATATTCCTATTATATCAGGATCAGCTCTTGGTGCTTTAAATGGTGAAGCTAAATGGGTTGATAAAGTTATGGAATTGATGGCTTCTGTTGATTCATATATTCCAGAACCTAAACGAGAAACAGATAAAGATTTTCTTATGCCAGTTGAAGATGTATTTTCTATTACTGGTAGAGGAACTGTAGCTACAGGTAGAATTGAAAGAGGTATTGTTAACACTGGAGAGTCTGTTGATATTATTGGTATGGGAGCTGATGGTTTAAAATCTACTATTACTGGTGTTGAGATGTTTAGAAAAATATTAGATAGAGGACAAGCTGGAGATAATGCAGGTCTTTTACTTAGAGGTATTGAGAAAACTGATATTAGAAGGGGTATGATTATTTGTAAACCTGGTTCAGTAACTCCTCATGCTCATTTTAAGGCTGAAGTTTATGTTTTGTCAAAAGAAGAAGGTGGTAGACATACTCCATTTTTTAATAAGTATAGACCTCAGTTTTATCTTAGAACTACGGATGTAACTGGAGAAATATTTTTACCTGAAAAAGTAGAAATGGTAATGCCTGGAGATAATTTAACTATTGAGGTTAAATTGATAAATAAAGTTGCTCTAGAGAAAGGGTTGAGATTTGCAATTAGAGAAGGTGGAAGAACAGTTGGAGCAGGTCAGGTTACAGAAATACTAGACTAAATTTTAATTTTTAAATTTTAGTTAATTATTTGACTTATTTATTTGTTAAATAATAACAAATATTCTAAATTTGCAGGCTTATTGGCCTGCATTTTTATTAAACGGGTGTAGCTCAATTGGTAGAGTAGCGGTCTCCAAAACCGTTGGTTGGGAGTTCGAGTCTCTCCACCCGTGCTAGGAGCCTTAATATTTTTGATATGTTTAAGTTGATTAATTATATAACAGAGTCCTATCAAGAAATGGTAAATAAAGTTACCTGGCCAAGTTATAATAGCCTTCAAAATAGTTCTGTATTAGTACTTGTTGCATCATTAATCTTTGCTATGTTCATAGGAGTAATTGATTTGGGATTTGAAAATGCCATGTCATTATTTTATGAAACTTTTTAATAATTATTGTTAATATGGCTTTAAATTGGTATGTAATTCGTGCAATAAGTGGTAAGGAAAATAAGATTAAAACTTATTTAGAAAAAGAAATTACAAGAAATTCATTAGAGAAATTTATTCCAGAGGTAATGATTCCT
The DNA here is from genome assembly GCA_036166735.1 of Bacteroidota bacterium. Lineage (GTDB taxonomy): Bacteria > Bacteroidota > Bacteroidia > Cytophagales > MED-G16 > JAPYTU01. Next base: position 8,514 of record JAYZHG010000042.1, read on the forward strand.
TATGAAAAGGTTTATGTAATGAGGAATGGAAAAAAACAAATTAAAGAAAGAAATTATTTTCCAGGATATGTCCTTGTTTCTGCTGACTTTTCACATGGAGAAGTTCAACATGTAATTAAAAAAGTACCTGGTGTTATAGGTTTTTTAGGTTCTGGAGCTGGCCCATCAAGGGTACCAATTCCTTTAAGGGAGCCTGAAATCAATAGAATTTTTGGAAAATTTGATGAATCTAATGTTGAAGATGAAATTATGTTATCTCCATTTGTTGTAGGAGAAGATGTAAAGGTAATGGATGGTCCTTTTAATGGATTTACTGGATCTATATCTCAAATTTTTGAAGATAAGAAAAAATTAAATGTAACTGTTAAAATTTTTGGTAGAAGTACCCCTGTTGAATTAAATTATTTTCAAGTAGAAAAATCTAATTAAATAATGGCAAAACGAGTTGATGGATATTTAAAATTACAAGTAAGAGGGGGCCAGGCAAATCCTGCTCCACCTGTTGGACCAGCTTTAGGAAGTAAGGGATTGAATATAATGGATTTTTGTAATCAATTTAATACTAGAACTGAAAATAGAAAAGGTCAGGTGTTACCTGTAGTAATTACTATATATAAAGATAAATCATTTGATTTTGTTATAAAAACTCCACCTGCTGCTGTTTTAATATTACAAGCAGCTAATAAAAAGAAAGGTTCAGATCAGCCAAATCTTGTGAAAGTTGGTTCTATTACATGGAATCAAGTTAAAGATATTGCTGAAACTAAAATGAAAGATTTAAATGCTTTTAAAGTTGGCTCTGCTATGAAAATGATTGCTGGAACTGCTAGAAGTATGGGTGTTAAAGTAAAAGGAGTTTTTCCAGAAAATTTGAATTAAATGCCAAGAATTACAAAAAATAAAAAATTAATGTTAGAAAAGTATGATCCTCAAAAATCATATTCTTTGGAAGAAGCTTCTAAAATAATTAAGGATATTTCTTTAACTAAATTTGATGCCTCTGTTGATATAGATGTAAGGCTTGGAGTAGATCCTAAAAAAGCCGATCAAATGGTTAGAGGTGCTGTTTCTCTTCCACATGGAACAGGAAAAAATATAACCGTTCTTGCTTTGTGTACACCAGAAAAGGAAGATGAAGCAAAAAAATCAGGTGCTGATTATATAGGATTAGATAAATTTATAAAAAAGATTGAAGCTGGATGGACCGATGTTGATGTTATTATTACGATGCCAGCTCTTATGGCTAAATTGGGTAAGCTCGGAAAGGTACTTGGGCCTAGAGGTTTAATGCCAAATCCTAAATCTGGAACAGTTACTAATGAGATAGGTAAAGCAATAAAAGATGTAAAAGCAGGTAAAATTGATTTTAAGGTCGATAAGTTTGGTATAATTCATACTTCTATTGGGAAGGTTTCATTTGATTCAAAAATGATTAATGAAAATGCTCTTGAATTATTGAATTTTATTCAAAAATTAAAGCCATCATCTGCAAAAGGTATTTATGTTAAAAGTGTTAGTTTATCTAGTACAATGAGCAGTTCGATAAAAATTGACAGTTCGGTATTAATTGATTAATATGAAAAAAGAAAATAAAATAGAAGTTGTAAAAGATTTAACTAATAAGTTCAAGGAGAATAATATTTTTTATTTGCTTGATGCTTCTGGTTTAACTGTTTCTCAAGTCAATTCTTTTAGAGAAAAATGTTTTAAAAGAGATATTGAGTATAAAGTTGTTAAAAATACTTTTATTAAAAAAGCTCTTGAAAATCAAGATGTTGATTATTCTGAAATATTGAATAGCGATAGTTTGAAAGGTTTTTCAGGATTGTTATTCACAAATCTAAGTCCGAGTAGTCCAGCAAAAGCATTAAAAGATTTTCGTAAATCTTTAGATGCTGATCATCCTTCACTTAAAGCAGCAGCTATTGATTCGGATTTTTTTATTGGTGATGATCATCTTGATTCGCTCTCTAAGTTAAAGAGTAAGAATGAGATTATTGGTGATATAATTTTATTGTTGCAATCACCAGCTAAAAATATTATTTCATTACTGAAAAGTTCTGAAAATAAAATATCAGGTGTCTTAAAAGCACTTGAAAATAAACAAGATTAGTGTATAAACTTTAAATTAAATTAAAAATGGCAGATATAAAATCAATAGCTGATCAACTCGTGAACTTAACTGTAAAGGATGTTAGCGAATTGGCAAATATTTTGAAAGATGAGTATGGCATCGAACCTGCAGCAGCAACAGTTGTTTCAACAGCAGCAGCTGGTGGAGGAGCTGGTGGAGAAGTCGCTGAAGAAAAAACGAACTTTGATATAGTTCTTAAATCAGCTGGTGCTTCTAAACTAGGAGTTGTTAAACTTGTAAAAGAATTGACGGGTCTAGGCTTGAAAGATGCTAAAGATATGGTTGATGGTGCTCCAAAAGCAATAAAAGAAGGAGTTGCTAAAGACGAAGCAGAGGCAGCTAAAAAACGATTAGAAGAAGCTGGTGCTGAAGTAGAGTTGAAGTAATTATATATTCAACTTTTTTATTAATCCTATTAAATATCATTATAGGATTGTAACTTTTTTATAACCATTAAATATTAAAAAATTGAGTATAACATCGACAAGAACAGATTTTTCAAAACTTAAAAACATAATTGACTATCCAGATTTTTTGGATGTTCAATTGCAATCATATAAAGATTTTTTTCAATTAGAAACTCCTCCAGAGAAAAGAGATAATGAAGGTTTATTTAAGGTCTTTAAAGAAAATTTTCCTATTTCTGATTCGAGAGATAATTTCATTCTTGAATTTATTGATTACACAGTAGATCCTCCTAAATATACAGTTAATGAATGTATTGATAGAGGATTAACCTATTCTTTGCCTTTAAAAGCTAAGTTGAGACTTCAGTGTAATGATGAAGATAACGATGATTTTGAAACAATAGAGCAGGAAGTATTTTTAGGAAATATTCCTTATATGACTCGTAAAGGTTCATTTGTAATTAATGGAGCAGAAAGAGTTATTGTATCTCAATTGCATAGATCTCCAGGTGTTTTCTTTGCTCAAAGTAAACACACAAATGGCACACCATTATATTCTGCTAGAATTATACCATTTAGAGGTTCATGGATTGAATTTGCTACTGATGTTAATAATGTAATGTATGCATACATTGACCGTAAGAAAAAGTTTCCTATAACTACATTACTTCGTGCAATAGGCTATGGATCAGATAAAGATATTTTAGATATTTTTAAATTATCAGAAGAGGTTGAAGCTAATAAAAAATCTCTTAAAAAAGTTCTTGGTAGAAAATTAGCAGCAAGAGTGCTTAAAACTTGGGTTGAAGATTTTGTTGATGAAGATACTGGTGAAGTTATTTCTGTTGACAGGAATGAATTAATTCTTGATAGAGATCATGAATTAACAGAAGAAGATATTGAAGTTATTATTGCTTGTGAAGCTCCATATATAACTATTCATAGGGAGGATATTAATTCTGGGGAGTTTGCTATTATTTATAATACATTAAAAAAAGATGTTTCTAATTCTGAGAAAGAAGCTTTGGAGGAAATATACAGACAACTTAGAAATACTGAAGCCCCAGATGAACAAACTGCTAGGGATATAATTCAAAATTTATTTTTTAGTGAGAAAAGATATGATTTAGGAGAAGTAGGAAGGTACAGAATAAATAAAAAATTAGATCTTAATACTGATCATAATGTTAGAGTACTTACTAATGAAGATATTCTTCTTATTGTAAAATATTTAATTACTCTCATAAATGCTAAAACTGTTGTTGATGATATTGACCATTTGAGTAATAGAAGAGTTAGAACTGTTGGAGAACAGTTATATTCTCAGTTTGGAGTAGGTTTGGCTCGTATGTCTAGAACTATAAAGGAAAGGATGAATGTTAGAGATAATGAAGACTTTAAGCCAGTAGATTTAATTAACGCTAGAACATTAACTTCTGTTATAAATTCATTTTTTGGTACTAATCAATTGTCTCAGTTTATGGATCAGACTAATCCACTTGCAGAGATAACTCATAAAAGAAGAATGTCTGCATTAGGGCCTGGTGGTTTATCTAGAGAAAGAGCAGGTTTTGAGGTTCGAGATGTACACTATACTCATTATGGTAGATTATGTACAATTGAAACTCCTGAAGGTCCAAATATAGGCCTTATATCATCTTTATGTGTTCATGCTAAAGTTAACAGCATGGGATTTATTGAAACTCCTTACAGAGATGTATCAGGTGGTAAAGTTGATCTTTCAGGTAAAGTTAATTATTTAACTGCAGAGGATGAAGATGATTCATATATTGCGCAAGCTAACGTTCCATTAAAGACAAATGGTACATTTAAAAATAAGACTGTTAAAGCAAGATTTGAAGGAGATTTTCCTTTAGCAAAAAATACTGAGTTAAAATATATGGATGTTGCACCAAATCAAATAGTTTCTGTTGCAGCATCATTAATCCCATTTTTAGAGCACGATGATGCAAATAGGGCTCTTATGGGATCTAATATGATGAGGCAAGCTGTTCCTCTAATGCAACCAGAATCTCCAATTGTTGGAACTGGTATGGAATCTAGAGTAGCGAAAGATTCTAGATCTACAATAGTTGCTGAAGGAAAAGGTAAAGTAATTTATGTTGACGCAACTAAAATTGAAATTAATTATGAATTAAATAAAGACCAAAAATTAGTTTCTTTTGATGAAAATTCTAAAACATATGAATTAATAAAATTTAGAAGAACAAATCAGGATACATGTGTTAATCTTATTCCAATAGTTAAAATTGGAGATCAAGTTAAGAAAGGACAAGTTATTTGCGAGGGATTTGGAACACAGAATGGAGAATTAGCACTAGGTAGAAATCTTAAAGTTGCTTTTATGCCATGGCAGGGGTATAATTTTGAGGATGCTATTGTTATTTCTGAAAAAGTAGTTAAAGAAGATATTTTTACTTCTCTCCATATTGTAGAATATAAGTTAGAAGTTAGAGATACTAAAAGGGGTGAAGAAGAATTTACTTTTGAAATTCCTAATGTTAGTGATGAAGCAATAAAAGATTTAGATGAAAATGGAATTGTGAGAGTAGGCGCAAAAGTTAAAGAAGGAGATATTTTGATTGGTAAAATAACTCCTAAGGGAGAAAGTGATCCTACACCTGAAGAAAGATTATTGAGAGCTATATTTGGTGATAAAGCTGGTGATGTTAAGGATGCCTCATTAAAAGCACCTCCATCACTTGATGGTGTGGTCGTTGACAGTAAATTATTTACTAGACAAAAAAGAGATAAGGATTCAAAGAAAATTGCAAAACAACAGATTGAAGTTTTAAAAAGCCAATATAGTAAATCATTAATTGATCTTAAATCTAGACTTATTGAGAAATTTGAAACTTTATTAAACAATAAGGTGACATCAGGTGTAAAACATAAATATGGAGATGAAATAATTAAAAAAGGTGTCAAATTTTCTAAAAAAGTAATTGTTGATAAACTTTTCCCTTTAAAAAATGTCTATTATGATCTTAATAGTCTTAATGTTCCTGAAGAATCAAGTTTAATTCAAGATGTTTTACTTGAAGATTGGACTGAGGATTCAAAACTAAATAATTTAATTGCTATAGCTGTTAAAAATTATGTGGTAAAAAGAAATAGTTTAGCTTCTAGCTTTAAAAAAGATAAATTTTCTTTAGAGGTAGGTGATGAACTTGCTCCAGGAATAGTGCAAATGGCTAAAGTATATGTAGCTAAAAAGAGAAAATTAAAAGTTGGAGATAAAATGGCTGGTAGACACGGAAATAAAGGTGTTGTTGCTAAAATAGTTAAAGAAGAAGATATGCCATTTTTAGAAGATGGGTCTACTGTTGATATAGTTTTAAATCCTCTTGGTGTTCCTTCTAGAATGAATATAGGTCAGCTATATGAGACTGCTTTAGGTTGGGCTGGTTTAAAATTAAATAAAAAATATAGAACTCCAATTTTTGATGGTGCAACTATTGAAGAGTTAACTAAGGAAATGAAAGATGCTAAGCTTCCTGCATTTGGAAGGACTTATTTATATGATGGTTTTTCTGGAAAAAGATTTGATCAACAAGTAACAGTTGGAGTTATTTATATGTTAAAATTGGGTCATCTTGTTGATGATAAAATGCATTCTAGATCTATTGGACCTTATTCTTTGATTACTCAACAACCTTTGGGAGGTAAAGCACAGTTTGGTGGACAGAGATTTGGAGAGATGGAAGTGTGGGCATTAGAAGCTTTTGGTGCATCTCATATTTTGCAAGAGATTTTAACTATAAAATCTGATGATATTATTGGAAGAGCTAAAGCTTATGAAGCTATAGTAAAAGGTGATAACATGCAAACTCCAGGAATTCCTGAATCATTTAATGTATTGATTCATGAGCTTAGGGGTTTAGCTTTAGAAATAACAATGAAATAAACTATTTAATATATTTATATGATATCTAATAAAACAAACCAAGCAAGTGATTTTAATAAAATTATTGTTAGTCTAGCATCACCAGAATCGATACTAGCAAATTCTTTTGGAGAGGTTACTGCTCCTGAAACTATTAATTACAGAACATTCAAACCAGAAATGGGTGGGCTTTTTTGTGAGAGAACTTTTGGTCCAGTCAAAGATTGGGAATGTCATTGTGGTAAATATAAAAGAATTAGATATAAGGGAATAATATGTGATAGATGTGGTGTTGAGGTAACTGAAAAAAAAGTTAGAAGGAAAAGAATGGGGCATATAGAATTAGTTGTTCCGGTTGCACATATATGGTATTTTAGGACACTTCCAAATAAAATTGGTTATATGTTAGGGATTCCAGCAAAAAAATTAAATCAGATAGTTTATTATGAGAGATATGTAGTGATAAATCCTGGTGTTAAGGAAGAAGATGGTTGTCAAAAAATGGATTTGCTCACAGAAGAAGAGTATTTAAATATTGTAGATTCTTTACCTAAAGAAAATTATTTATTAAGTAAAGATGATCCTAATAAATTTATAGCTAGAATGGGAGCTGCAGCTATAAGTGAGTTATTATCTCAAATTGATTTAGATCAATTATCTGTGGATTTAAGATATAAGGCTGCTAATGAAACGTCTCAACAAAGAAAAGCAGAAGCTTTGAAAAGACTTAGAGTGATTGAATCATTTAGAGATTCAAGACAAAATATTGAAAATAGACCAGAATGGATGATTGTAAAAATGATTCCTGTTATACCACCTGAGCTTAGACCTCTGGTACCTTTAGATGGTGGAAGGTTTGCAACATCTGATTTGAATGATTTGTATAGAAGAGTTATTATAAGAAATAATAGATTAAAAAGATTGCTTGAAATTAAAGCTCCAGAAGTTATTCTTAGAAATGAAAAAAGAATGCTTCAAGAAGCTGTTGATTCTTTATTTGATAATTCAAGAAGAATTAATGCTGTAAGAGCCGATGGGAATAGATCTTTAAAGTCTTTAACTGATATGTTAAAAGGTAAACAGGGTAGATTTAGACAAAATTTACTTGGTAAAAGAGTTGATTATTCTGGAAGATCAGTAATTGTTGTTGGTCCTAAATTAAAAATGCATGAATGTGGGCTTCCTAAAGATATGGCTGCAGAATTGTTTAAACCTTTTATAATTAGAAAATTAATTGAAAGGGGCATTGTGAAAACGGTAAAATCAGCAAAAAAATTAGTAGATACTAAGGAACCAGTAATTTGGGATATTTTAGAAAATGTGCTTGTTGGACATCCAGTTTTATTAAATAGAGCACCAACATTACATAGATTGGGTATTCAAGCTTTCCAACCTAAACTTATTGAAGGTAAGGCAATTGAATTACATCCTTTATCATGTACAGCGTTTAATGCTGATTTTGATGGAGATCAAATGGCTGTTCATGTTCCTTTGGGTCATGAAGCAATAATTGAAGCTTCACTTTTAATGCTTGGATCTAATAATATATTAAATCCTGCAAATGGATCACCTATAACTGTACCTTCTCAAGATATGGTTTTAGGTCTTTATTATGTTTCAAAAGGAAGAAAATCAACTAAAGAACACCCAATTAAAGGAGAAGATTATGTTTTTTCAACATCAAGAGAAGTTGTTATTTCTTTAAATGAAGGGAAAATAGATAAAAATTCTTTTATAAAATTAAGAACACAACTTAGAAATGAAGATGGAAGCTTTACAATTAGTGTAATTGATACAGTTGCTGGTAGAGTTTTATTTAATGATCTAATTCCAGACGAAGTAGGTTATATAGATGAGTTATTAACAAAGAAAAAGCTTCAACAAATAATATCCATAGTTTATAAAATATGTGGAATGAAAAGGACAGCTGAATTTTTAGATAATATTAAAGAATTGGGTTATCAAATGGCATATGAAGGAGGATTATCTATGGGTCTTGGTGATATTCAAATTCCTAAATCTAAAAAAGATTTGGTTGATGATGCTAAAAAAGAAGTGAATTCTGTATGGGATAATTATTATATGGGTCTTATTACTGATAATGAAAGGTATAATCAGGTTATTGATATTTGGACTAGAGCTAATACTAAGTTAACAACAACTTTAATGACTCAGTTGGAAGATAATGAACAAGGATTCAATCCTATATATATGATGATGCATTCAGGTGCAAGAGGATCAAGAGAGCAAATAAGACAGTTGGGTGGTATGAGAGGATTAATGGCTAAACCACAAAAAAATCTTTCTGGATCTGTGGGTGAAATTATTGAAAATCCTATTCTTTCAAATTTTAAAGAAGGACTTGATGTTATTGAATATTTTATTTCTACTCATGGCGCAAGAAAAGGTCTTGCAGATACTGCACTTAAAACTGCTGATGCTGGATATCTTACTAGAAGACTTGTTGACGTTGCTCAGGATGTTATTATAAATGAAAAAAATTGTGGTACTTTAAGAGGAGTTAGAATAAATGCCTTAAAAGATAATGAAGATATAGTTGAACCTCTTTCAGAAAGAATTCTTGGTAGAGTTACTGTACACGATGTATATGATCCAATAACTAATGAATTAATTATTAAATCTGGAAAAGAGATTGATGAAGTAATTGCTCTTAAAATTGATCAAACTAGTATTCAAGAAGTTGAAATTAGATCAGTTTTAACTTGTGAAACTAAGAGAGGAGCATGTGCAAAGTGTTATGGTCGTAATTTAGCTAATGGAAAAATGGTTGGTGTTGGTGAAGCTGTAGGTGTGATTGCAGCTCAATCGATTGGAGAACCCGGAACTCAATTAACTTTGAGAACTTTCCATGTTGGAGGAACAGCTTCAAATATTGCAGTAGATGCTAATATAAAATCAAAATTTGATGGAAAAGTTGAATTTGATGGTATAAGATCCGTTTCTATAGTTGATAATAATAAAAATAAAGAAGAAGTTGTGATGGCTAGAAGTGGAGAAGTAAGAATTCTTAATTCGAAAGGAATAACATTACTTGCAAATAATGTTCCTTATGGATCATATCTTAAGGTTAAAGATGGACAAAAAGTAAAGAAAGGCGATATTTTGTGTAATTGGGATCCTTATAATGCTGTTATATTATCTGAAATTAATGGTAAAATTGATTTTGAATCTATAGAAGCAGGTGTAACATATAAAGAAGAGTTTGATGAGCAAACTGGGCATAAGGAAAAAGTAATTGTGGAGTGTAGAGATAAGACAAAAAATCCTGCAGTAATTGTTAAATTAAAGGATGAATTTAAATCATATAATATTCCTGTAGGAGCACATTTATCTGTTAATAAATCTCAAAAAGTTAAACCTGGACATATTCTTGCAAAAATTCCTAGAATGATAGGTCAGTCTAGAGATATAACAGGTGGTTTACCGAGGGTAACTGAATTATTTGAGGCTAGAAATCCTTCAAATCCTGCCGTAGTTAGTGAAATTGATGGTGTTGTAAGTTATGGTGGAATAAAAAGAGGTAATAGAGAAATTTTTATTGAATCTAAAGATGGAACTAATAAAAAATATTTAGTTTCATTATCAAAGCATATCTTAGTTCAAGATAATGATTATGTTAAGGCAGGATCTCCATTATCTGATGGAGCTATAACTCCTGCTGATATATTATCTATTAAGGGACCAAATGAAGTGCAAGATTATTTAGTTAATGAAATTCAAGAGGTATATAGATTGCAGGGTGTTAAAATTAATGATAAACATATTGAGGTAATTGTTCGACAAATGATGCAAAAAGTGATTATTGTTGAATCAGGAGATACTAATTTTTTACAAGATGAAAAGGTAGATAAATTGGTTTTTAATGATATTAATGATGCAATTTTTGAGAAAAAAGTTATTATTAATTCTGGTGATTCTGATAAATATAAAGAAGGACAAATTATAAATTCTAGAGAATTAAGAGACGAAAATTCTGCATTAAGAAGAAATGATAAAAAAATCATTAAGGTCAGAAGTGCTGAAGCTGCTGTTTCTAGACCTTCATTACAAGGAATTACTAGAGCTTCTTTAGGTACGGAAAGCTTTATTTCTGCTGCTTCTTTCCAAGAAACTACTAAGGTTTTAAGTGAAGCATCAATAAGAGGAAAGGTTGATTCGCTTAGAGGGTTAAAAGAAAATGTTATTGTTGGTCATTTAGTTCCTGCTGGGACTGGAGTTAGAGATTATAATAATCTTATTGTGGGTTCTGAAAAAGAATATGATGATTTGATTAATAAATCAACCGATGATAATATTTTAATAGATGATAAGTTAGAAGATGAAACAATTAAAAATAAAAGTTAATAAATGAATCAAAAAACGAACCAAATAAATATTGAACTTACAGATGAAATTTCAAAAGGAAAATATGCTAATTTAGCTATGATAGCTCATTCTAGTAGTGAATTTGTTTTGGATTTTATTCAATTAATGCCAGGTGTTCCTAAAGCAAAAGTTAATTCAAGAATAATTATAACTCCAGAACATGCAAAAAAATTTTCTATGGCCCTTAGTGATAATATATCAAAATATGAGAAAAAGTACGATCTTATAAAAGATTTTAATGAATTACCTAAGTTCCCTTTAGATATAAACTCTACTAAGAAGTAATTTTATCTATTAATGATAGAAAGAGTTAAAAAATTTTGTTTAGAATCATTGAATTTCTATTTTTGCGTCTAATTTTAATAGATATATAATATATGCCAACGATACAACAACTTGTTAGAAAAGGAAGAAAAAAATTGACTTCTAAGTCTAAGTCTCCTGCTCTTGGTTCCTGTCCTCAGAAGAGAGGCGTTTGTACAAGGGTTTATACAACTACTCCAAAAAAACCAAATTCTGCTATGCGTAAAGTAGCTAGAGTAAGGTTAACTAATGGAAAAGAAGTTAATGCATATATTCCCGGAGAAGGTCATAATTTACAGGAGCATTCAATTGTTTTAATTAGAGGAGGAAGAGTAAAAGATTTACCTGGTGTTCGTTATCATGTTATAAGAGGAACCCTTGATACTGGTGGAGTAGATGATAGAACTCAAAGAAGATCCAAGTATGGATCAAAAAAACCAAAAGCTAAAAAGTAATAGATATGAGAAAATCTAAGCCTAAAAAAAGATATTATCTACCGGATCCCATTTATAAGGATGCTTTAGTTACTCAATTTGTTAATAATCTTATGTTAGATGGTAAAAAAAGTATTTCATATTCAATTTTTTATGATTCTTTAAAAATTGTTGAAGAAAAAACTAAAGAAAAAGGCTTGGAGTTATGGAAGAAAGCTCTAAGTAATGTTATGCCATCGGTAGAAGTTAAAAGCAGAAGAGTTGGTGGTGCTAATTTTCAAGTTCCTATAGAAGTTAGACCACTCAGGAAAATAACATTAGGTCAGAAATGGCTTATTAAATATGCTAGACTTAGAAATGAAAAATCAATGAAAGAAAGATTAGCTAATGAAATTATTGCAGCTTCTAAAGGTGAAGGTAATGCTGTAAAGAAAAAAGACGATACACATAGAATGGCAGAAGCAAATAAAGCATTTTCTCATTTCAGATTCTAAATATATAACTTGATATGGCTGTTATAAAAAATTTAAATTATTTGAGAAATATTGGTATAATGGCTCATATTGATGCTGGAAAAACTACAATAACAGAGCGAGTTTTATATTATACTGGAATTAGTCATAAAATTGGGGAAGTTCATGATGGTGCTGCAACAATGGATTGGATGGAACAAGAGCAAGAGAGAGGAATAACTATTACTTCAGCGGCAACCACAACTTTTTGGAAATATCCTACAAAACAGGGAAAGGTATTAGATCATTCTGATGATTATAGAATTAATATAATTGATACTCCTGGTCATGTTGATTTTACTGTTGAAGTAGAGAGATCTTTGAGAGTTCTTGATGGAGCTGTTGCATTATTTTGTGCCGTAGCTGGTGTCGAGCCACAATCTGAGACTGTATGGAGACAAGCGGATAAGTATAATGTACCTAGGATATGTTTTGTTAATAAAATGGATAGAGCGGGCGCTGATTTTTTAAATGTAGTTAAAGAAATTAAAGAAAAACTTAATGCAAATCCAGTACCATTACAAATACCTATTGGTGCCGAAGGGAAGTTTAAAGGAGTAGTAGATTTAATAACTAAAGAAGCAATTATATGGAATGATGATGATCAGGGTATGAGTTATAAGGTTGTAGAAATCCCTGATGATTTAAAAGATTTGGTTGATGAATGGAGACAAAAATTGGTTGAAAGTGTAGCTGAATATGATGATAATTTATTAGAGAAATTTTTTGAAGATCCTGATTCTATTACTAAAGAAGAAATGATGAGTGCAATTAGAAAGGCTGTTATTGACATGTCTTTTTCTCCTGTTATGTGTGGATCAGCATTTAAGAATAAAGGTGTTCAGGCATTACTTGATGCAGTATGTTCTTATTTACCTTCTCCTTTAGATTTACCTCCTATTACAGGATTAAATCCAGAAAACGATCAAGAAGTTATGAGAAAATCTTCTAATCAGGAGCCTTTTTCTGCTCTTGCTTTTAAAATTGCTACTGATCCCTTTGTTGGTAGGTTATGTTTCTTTAGAGTTTATTCTGGTAAACTTAATGCTGGATCATATGTGTTTAATAATAGGAATGAAAAAAAGGAAAGAATTTCACGACTTATGCAAATGCATTCAAATAAACAAAATCCTATAGATGTTGTTGAAGCTGGTGATATTTGTGCTGGTGTTGGTTTTAAAGATATTAAAACGGGAGATACATTATCAGATGAAAAATCTAAAATTATTTTGGAATCAATGTCATTTCCAGATCCAGTAATTGGCTATGCTATTGAACCTAAACAACAGGCAGATATTGACAGACTTGGTATGGCTATTAGTAAATTAGTAGAAGAAGATCCTACTTTAAAAGTTAATACTGATGAGGAAACAGGTCAGACTATTTTGAGAGGAATGGGAGAACTTCATTTAGAAATAATTATTGATAGATTAAGAAGAGAATTTAAAGTTGAAATTAATCAAGGTGCTCCACAAGTGGCTTATAAAGAAACTTTATTAGGATCGACTAAGCATCAAGAAGTTTATAAAAAACAATCAGGTGGTAGAGGTAAGTTTGCTGATATTGTTTTTGAAATAGGACCAAAAGATGAAGATTATGTTGGAGAAGGTTTGCAATTTGTAAATGAAATTGTTGGTGGAAAAATACCAAGAGAATTTATTCCTTCAGTTGAAAAAGGGTTTAAAAATGCTATGGAAAATGGACCATTAGCTGGATTTCCTATTCAAAATATGAAAGTTAGATTATACGATGGATCTTTTCATGATGTTGATTCTGACTCTTTATCTTTCGAATTAGCTTCAAGAATTGGATTTAAAGAATCTACAAAAAAAGCTAGCCCTGTACTTTTAGAACCAATAATGTCTGTTGAAGTTGTTACTCCTGATGAATTTACAGGCGGTGTAACAGGTGATTTAAATAAAAGAAGAGGAATTATGAAAGGTATGGATATGAAGGGTAATGCTCAAATAATTAAAGCAGATGTTCCACTTTCTGAATTATTTGGTTATGTTACTGATCTAAGAACATTGAGTTCTGGTAGAGCATCAGCTTCTTTAACTTTTTCTCATTATAATAATGTTCCAAAAAATATAGCTGATGAAATTATTAAAAAAAATAATGGCTAATTAAACTAATAGAATATGTCACAAAAAATTAGAATAAAACTAAAATCTTTTGATCATAATCTTGTTGATAAGAGTTCAGATAAAATTGTAAAAGCAGTTAAAACTACTGGTGCTATTGTTAGTGGTCCTATACCATTACCTACAAGAAAAGAAATATTTACTGTTTTAAGATCTCCGCATGTTAATAAAACTTCAAGAGAACAGTTTAAATTATGTACCTATAAAAGACTTCTTGATATATATTCTAATAGTAGTCAGACTGTTGATGCTCTTATGAAATTAGAACTTCCAAGTGGTGTTGATGTTGAAATAAAAGTATAATTTTTTTAATAATTTTAGAGGGGGATAGACTACTAGAGATTAGAAAGATAATAATTGATAAATAAACTCTTCTTTTCGCCATTTTTTATCTAAAAAATAAGTTTTCTAATATTTGATGAGATAGCTTAAATTATTATCTTTGCACACATTTTAGGCAAAAAAATTAATAATTAAACGCTTTATTTAAAATGTCAGGATTAATTGGAAAAAAATTGGGTATGACAAGTATTTTTGATACTTCTGGAAGAAGTATAGGATGTACTGTAATTGAAGCTGGTCCATGTTTTGTGACTCAGATAAAGGAATCTAAAACTGATGGGTATAAATCTATTCAATTGGCTTATGATGACAAGAAATCTAAAAAGACTTCTAAAGCTATTAAAGGTCATTTTGATTTATCTAAAATAACTCCAAAAAAGAAAATTGTTGAGTTTAGAAATTTTAAAGATGAATTTAGTGATAAGGTTAAATTAGGTATGGAAATTAATATTGAAGATATTTTTAATGAAAACGAGTTTCTTGATGTAACAGCAATATCTAAAGGTAAAGGATTTCAAGGAGTAGTTAAAAGACATAATTTTGGTGGTGTAGGTCAAAATACACACGGTCAACATAATAGAAATAGACATCCTGGATCTATTGGTGCAGGATCTACTCCTTCTAGGGTTTTTAAAGGTATGAGAATGGGAGGTAGAATGGGAGGTGAAAGAATTAAAATACAAAATTTAAAAATATTAAAAATTTTATCTGATAAAAATTTAATATATGTCAGAGGATCTGTTCCTGGTTCTAATAATTCATATGTTGTTTTATCTAATTAATTTATTATGAAAGTTGATATACAAAAAACGTCTGGAAAAGTTAGTGGAAAAAAAATTACACTTTCTGATAAAATTTTTTCTATTGAACCTAATGATCATGCTATATATCTTGATGTAAAAAGTCATTTGGCAAACAAAAGACAAGGAACTAGTAAAGTAAAAGGAAGATCTGAAATAATTGGTTCAACTAGAAAAATTAAAAAACAAAAGGGAACTGGAACAGCAAGAGCTGGTAGTATAAAATCTCCTTTATTTAGGGGTGGAGGACAAATTTTTGGTCCAGAACCTAGAAATTATTTAAATAAGGTAAATAAAAAAGTTAAAGATTTGGCTAGAAAATCTGCTCTTTCTCATAAAATCAAAGAAAAATCTTTAATTATTTTAGAGAAGTTTGATTTAAAAACACCTAGAACTAAGGATTTTATTGATATTTTATCAAATCTTTCTATTGATAATAAAAAATCATTATTCTTTTTATCAGATTTTGATAATAATATTCATTTGTCTTCTAACAACATAAGAAATTCTGTTGTGAAAAATGTTCAAGATATTAATACTTATGATATTGTTAATGCTGATAATATTGTTTTTGTTGAAGATTCTATCGAAAAACTTAATACTATTTTAAAATAATTTAGATGAAAGTACTTGTGAAACCAATTTTGACTGAAAAAGCCTCTTCTACAAATGAGAAAGGAATTTTTGTTTTTATGGTTGATAAAAATGCAAATAAAATTCAAATTAGAAAGGCAGTTGAAAGTACTTATAATGTTAAAGTTATTAATGTTAATACGATGAATGTGTTAGGAAAATCTGTTTCAAAATTTACTAAAACAGGAATTGTAAATGGAAGGAAACCTTCTTATAAGAAAGCTATTGTTCAATTAAAAGAAGGAGAATTTATTGATTTTTATTCTCAAGTATAATTTTAAAAAATGGTAAAAAAAATAAAACCAGTTACACCAGGACTTAGATTTAGAATTGCTCCTGAATTTGATGAAATTACATCAAGTAAGCCTGCTGAAAAATCTTTACTTAAAACTCTTAAAAAATCTGGAGGCAGAAATAATAAAGGAAAAATGACCGTGAGAAATATAGGAGGTGGCCATAAAAGAAAAATCAGATTAATAGATTTTAAAAGAATTAAAGATGGTATTGATGCTATTGTTAAATCAATTGAATATGATCCAACAAGATCAGCCAACATAGCATTAATTTATTATAGAGATGGTGTTAAAAGTTATATTATTTCTCCACATGGATTAAAAATTGGACAGGTTATAAATTCTGGTGATGATGCACCTGTTGAAATTGGAAATTGTTTGTCTTTAGCTAAAATACCTCTGGGAACTATAATACATAATATAGAACTTTTTCCTGGTAAAGGTGCTTCTATAGCTAGAAGTGCTGGTTCTTATGCTCAGTTACTTGCTAAAGAAGGAAAATACGCTTCAGTAAAATTACCATCTGGAGAAATGAGACTTATATTGTTGACTTGTAGAGCTTCAATAGGTTCTGTTTCTAATCCTAATCATATGAATATTAGATTAGGTAAAGCTGGAAGAAATAGATGGCTTGGAAATAGACCTAGGGTAAGGGGTGTAGCAATGAATCCAGTTGATCATCCAATGGGTGGTGGTGAAGGAAAAGCATCTGGAGGACATCCAAGGTCAAGAAAAGGGCTTTATAGTAAAGGATTAAAGACTAGAAAAAAAAATAAGTATTCTGATAAATTTATCATTACTAAAAGACAATAAAATATTATGTCAAGATCATTAAAAAAAGGACCATATATAGATTTTAGATTAAAGAAAAAGATTGTTCATGCTAATGATTCTGGTAAGAAAGGTGTAATCAAAACTTGGTCAAGAAGATCTATGATATCTCCTGACTTTGTTGGACATACATTTGCTGTCCACAATGGAAATAAATTTATTCCTGTTTTTATAACAGAAAATATGGTTGGACATAAATTGGGTGAATTTTCACCTACTAGAAATTTTAGAGGTCACGTTAATAAAAAAAATAGGTAATGAAAGCTGTTGCTAAATTAAATAATGTTCCTACATCTCCTCGTAAAATGAGACTTATTGCTGATTTGATAAGAGGTAAAAAAGTAGATCTTGCTTTGAATACATTAAAGTTTGATTCTAAAGTTGGATCTAAAAGACTTGAAAAATTATTGCTTTCTGCAATTTCTAATTGGCAAGAGAAAAATAAAGATGATAAAATAGAGGATGCTAATTTATTTATTAAAGAAATTTATGTTAATGGTGGTAAAATGATTAAAAGATTGAGACCAGCACCACAGGGTCGTGCTCATAGAATTAGAAAAAGATCAAATCATGTTACTATTGTTTTAGACAGTTTAAACTTAAAAGATAAAGAGAATGGGACAAAAAGTTAATCCTACAAGTTTAAGGTTAGGGATAGTAAAAGGTTGGGAATCTAGTTGGTACGGAGGAAAAAAATTCTCTGATAAATTGGTTGAAGATCATAAGATTAGAGAATACATAATAGCTAGAATACCTAAAGGAGGAATTTCAAAAATTGTTATTGAAAGAACTCTAAAGTTATTAGAACTTACAATTCATACAGCAAGACCAGGTATTATTATTGGAAGAGGAGGATCAGAGGTTGATAAATTAAAAGGTGAATTAAAAAAATTAACTAAAAAGGATGTTCAAATTAATATTTTTGAAATAAAAAGGCCTGAAATAGATGCTAAATTGATTGGTGATTCAATAGCTCAACAGTTAAGAGCTAGAATTTCTCATAGAAGAGCAATGAAACAAGCTATAGCTTCAGCAATGAGAGTAGGAGCTAAAGGAATAAAGGTTAAAGTTTCTGGTAGAATTGGTGGTGCTGAAATGGCTAGATCTGAACAATATAAAGAAGGAAGAATTCCTTTGCATACTATTAGGGCAGATGTTGATTATGCTATTTGTGAATCCAAAACAATATATGGTAAAATTGGAGTTAAGGTCTGGGTTTTTAAAGGTGAAGTTGTTGGTAAAAGAGATTTGTCACTTAATGTAGGAAACAAAAATTCTTTTAAATCTTAATTTATAAATCATGTTACAGCCAAAGAGAACAAAATTTAGAAAAAAACAAAAAGGAAGAGTTAAGGGTATTGCTCAAAGAGGGCATTCAATTAATTTTGGCTCTTTTGGTATAAAATCTTTGGAACCTGGTTGGATAACTTCAAGACAATTGGAGGCAGCAAGGATAGCTGTAACTAGAAAAATGAAAAGAGAAGGCCAGGTTTGGATAAGAATTTTTCCTGATAAACCAATTACTAAAAAGCCAGCTGAAGTAAGAATGGGTAAAGGGAAAGGAGCTCCAGAATATTGGGTTGCTGTTATTAAACCAGGTACTATTATGTTTGAAGCAGGAGGTGTTACAACTAAAGTTGCAAAGGAAGCACTTCGATTAGCTGCACAGAAGTTACCGGTTAGAACAAAATTTGTTGTTAGACGAGATTACGTAGAATAAAATGAAAAATTCAGAGTTAAGAGCATTATCATTAGATGAACTCAATAAAAAGTTAATAATTGAGAAAGAAAATTTAGATAAATTGGTTTTTTCTCATGCTGTAACTCCAATTGAAAATCCAATGAAAATAAAAATAGCTAGAAAATTTGTTGCAAGAATAAAAACAGAAATTTATAATAAAAATAAATAAAATATGGAAAGAAATTTAAGAAAACAAAGGGAAGGAGTTGTTACTAGTAATAAGATGGATAAAACTATTTCTGTAGAAGTTACCAGAAGAGTAAAACATCCTATTTATGGAAAATTTGTGGTGAAAACTTCAAAATTGACTGCTCATGATGAGTCTAATCAGTGTAATATTGGGGACAAAGTTCGAATTATGGAAACTAGACCATTGAGTAAAAATAAAAGATGGAGATTAACTAATGTATTAGAAAAAGTTAAATAATAATGATACAACAAGAAAGTAGATTAAAAATTGCTGATAATAGTGGAGCTAGAGAAGTTCTTTGCATCAGAGTTTTGGGAGGAACAAAAAAAAGGTATGCTTCACTTGGTGATAAAATTGTTGTTACAGTTAAAAATGCAATTCCTTCAAGTTCTATTAAAAAAGGAACAGTATCAAGAGCTGTTGTAGTTAGAACTAAGAAAGAAGTAAGAAGAAAAGATGGTTCTTATATTAGATTTGAAGACAATGCTGCGATTTTATTAAATGAAAATGATGAATTAAAAGGTACTAGAGTATTTGGACCTGTTGCCAGAGAACTTAGAGAGAAAAAATTTATGAAAATAGTTTCATTAGCACCTGAGGTTTTATAATAAAAAGATATGAAGTTACATGTTAAAAAAGGAGATACGGTAATAGTTTTGTCAGGAAATCATAAGGGTAAGACGGCAAAGGTGTTAAGTGTATCACCTAAACAATATTCTGCTATTTTAGAAGGTATAAATCTTGTAACTAGACATATTAAACCATCCGCAGATAATCCTAAAGGAGGTATTGAAAAGAAAGAAGCACCTATACATTTAAGTAATTTGATGCTTGTTGATCCATCAAATGGAAAACCTACTAAAATTTATAGAAAAAAAAATAAAGATGGTAAAATGGAAAGGTTTTCTAAAAAATCAAATAAAATTATCAAATAATGAATAACGCAAGACTTAGACAAATATATATTGATAAAATTGTTCCTGTTTTAAAGAAAAAATTACAATATAAATCACTGATGCAAGTTCCAAAAATTAAAAAAATATCAATAAATCAGGGTCTTGGAGCTTCAGTTAATGATAAAAAACTTATTCAGTATGGAATTGATGAACTATCCTTAATAACAGGTCAAAAAGCTGTTGCAACAAAAGCTAAAACTTCAATTTCAAATTTTAAACTTAGAGAAGGTATGCCGATTGGTGTAAAAGTTACTTTAAGAGGAAATATTATGTATGAATTTCTTGATAGACTAATTTCTGTTGCATTACCAAGAGTTAGGGATTTTAGAGGATTAAATGATAAAGGATTTGATGGAAATGGCAATTATACTTTAGGAGTTAAAGAACAAATTATTTTTCCTGAGATAAGTATAGATAAAATAAGTAAGGTTACTGGAATGAATATAACTATTGTTATAGATTCTAATAGTGATAAAGATAGTTTTGAATTATTAAAGGCTTTTGGAATGCCTTTTATTTCAAGAAATTAAATTATAAATATGGCAAAAACTAGTGTAAATATAAGAGATCGTAAAAGAAGAAAACTTGTAGCTAAGTATTCTGCAAAAAGAAAAGAGTTAAAAGCTAATGGTGATTGGGAGGGTTTAGATAAACTTCCAAGAAATTCATCTGCTGTTAGGTTGCATAATAGATGTGGTCTTTCTGGAAGGCCAAAAGGATATATGAGAAAATTTGGAATATCTAGGTTGGAATTTAGGAAAATGGCTTCCGAGGGTAAAATACCTGGAATAACTAAAGCTAGTTGGTAACTTTTATATAAATGATTAAATTTGCAAGCTTTTTTTAAATAAAAAAATAATGAATACAGATCCAATTGCTGACTTTTTAACAAGAATACGAAATGCTATTAGTGCAAAGCATAGAATAGTTGAAATTCCTTCTTCTAATATTAAAAAAGAAATTACTAGAGTTTTACATGAAAAAGGATTTATAACAAACTATAAGTTTGAAGATGATAGTATTCAAGGAAAAATTAAAATAGCACTTAAATATAATGTTAGAACAAAAGTATCAGCTATTGAAAAAATTGATAGAATAAGTAAGCCAGGTTTAAGAAAGTATGTTGGTATTGACAATTTACCAAGAGTAATAAATGGATTAGGTATTGCTATTTTATCGACGTCTAAAGGCGTAATTACTGATAAAGAAGCTAAGAAATTAAAAATTGGTGGTGAAGTATTATGTTATGTTTATTAAATAAATTGTATGTCTAGAGTAGGTTTAAATCCAATATTAATTCCAGAAGGTGTATCCGTTAATGTTAATGGTTCAAACATTAATATTAAAGGTCCAAAGGGAGAGTTAAATCAAAATGTTGATTCAGACTTTAAGATTAAAATTGATGAGAATATTTTAACAATTTCTAGACCTTCTGAACAAAAAAGACATAAATCATTACATGGATTATATAGATCGTTAATTAATAATTGTGTTGTGGGTGTTTCTGAAGGATATGAACTAAAGCTAGAATTAGTTGGAGTTGGTTTTAAAGCATCATCTCAAGGAAATCTATTAAATATGAGTTTAGGATTTTCTCATAATATCTATTTTGATGTTCCTAAGGAAGTTAAAGTTGCAACTGATTCTAAAAAAGGTAAAGCTCCAGTTATTATTCTTAATAGTATTGATAAACAACTTATTGGACAAATTGCAGCTAAGCTAAAATCATTTAGGCCAGTTGAACCATATAAAGGTAAAGGTATCAAATTTGTTGGAGAATATGTTAGAAGAAAAGTTGGTAAAACAGCTGCTGTTGCTTAAAAAAAAATTATGAGTTTTAACAAAAATAAAAGAAGATTAAAAATTAGAAAAAGCATTAGATCAAAAATATTTGGTACTAATGAAAGACCAAGAATATCTATTTTTAAAAGTAATAAGGCAATTTATTCACAAATAATTGATGATAATTTAGGGTTAACATTGGTTTCTTGTTCATCAAATGATATTGGTAAATTTGGTAAGAATAATATTGATACTTCAAAAGAAGTTGGAATTAAATTAGCAAAAAAAGCTACTAAGAAGGGTATTTCTAAAGTATTGTTTGATAGAGGAGGGTATTTATATCATGGTAAAATAAAGTCTTTTGCAGATGGAGCAAGAGAAGGAGGATTAATTTTTTGAAATATGAAAAAGATCAAAGCAAGTGATTTAGAATTAAAAGAAAAAGTTGTTTCTATACAAAGAGTTGCAAAAGTTGTAAAGGGAGGTAGAAGATTTAGTTTTTCTGCTATTGTGGTTGTTGGTAATGAGAATGGAGTTGCGGGCTATGGATTGGGAAAAGCTAATGAAGTTACTAATGCTATTATTAAGGGTACTGATGATGCTAAAAAGAATTTGGTTAATGTTTCTGTATCTAAAAATACAATACCTCATGAAGTTGTAGGTAAATATGGTGGAGGTTTGGTATTAATGAAACCTGCTTCTCCTGGTACTGGTGTTATAGCTGGTGGTGCTATGAGAGCAGTAATGGAAAGTGCTGGAATAAAAGATGTTTTGGCTAAGTCTAAAGGCTCATCTAATCCACATAATGTTGTCAAGGCTACTTTTAATGGTTTGATGAAATTAAGAGATCCACTTATAGTTGCAAAACAGAGAGGAAAAAATATAAATCAAATTTTTAATGGCTAAAAATACAATAAAGAAAAAAATTATTATAATACAATTAAAAAGTACTATTTCTCAGACTTTAAGACAGAAGAGAACAATTACTGCTTTAGGTTTAGGTAAAATAAACAGATCAGTACAAAAAGTTTTATCTCCTGAGATTCAAGGTATGATTAATAAAGTTAATCATTTGGTAGAAGTTAAAAATGTAGAAAAATGAAATTACATTCTCTAAAACCTGCGGAAGGTTCATTAAAATCAGGAAAAAGAATAGCAAGAGGTCAAGGTTCTGGAAAAGGAGGTACTTCTACTAGAGGGCATAAAGGTGCACAATCCAGATCTGGTTATTCTAGAAAAGCTGGTTTTGAAGGTGGACAGATGCCTCTTCAAAGAAGGGTTCCTAAATTTGGATTTAGATCACCTAATAGAATAGAAACTAAACCAATAAACTTAGATACATTGCAAAAAATTTGTGATAAATTAAAAATAAAGGAAATTAATCCAGATTTTCTTATAAAAAATGGTTTAGCTAATAAATCTGATCTAATAAAAGTTTTAGGTAGGGGTAAGCTTAAATCTAAAATAAATGTAAGTTCTCACTATTTTTCGAAGTCAGCTATTAAAAGTATTGAAAAAGTAGGTGGAAAAATTAAAAAGTTAATCAATGATTAAATTGTTTTCTGTAATTAAAAATATTTTCTCAATAGAGGAGTTAAGATCTCGAATTTTTACTACAGTTGGATTTTTAATCATTTTTAGATTAGGTTCATTTGTTGTGTTGCCTGGTATTGATCCTTCCAAATTACAACAAAGTGCTAGTGGAATATTTGGTTTATTAGATACTTTTTTAGGCGGTGCATTTAGCAATGCTTCAATTTTTGCATTGGGAATAATGCCATATATTTCAGCATCAATTGTAGTTCAATTACTTGGAGTAGCATTACCATATTTTCAAAAGCTTCAAAAAGAAGGAGATAGTGGTCGTAAAAAAATGACTCAAATAACTAGATATTTAACTATTATAATAACAATTTTTCAAAGTACAGCTTATATATCAGGGACTATACCTACAGAGGCTATTCTTGTTCAAAATAAATTTTTATTTACTTTATCGTGTATTGTTATATTAACATCAGGAACTATTTTTTGTATGTGGATAGGTGAAAAAATTACTGATAAAGGTATAGGAAATGGTATATCTATGTTGATTATGATTGGGATTATTTCAAGATTTCCTGGAAGTATTGTGGCTGAAGCTATCTCTAGAGGTATGTCTCAAGCATTATTATTTATTGTTGAAATCGGAGTGTTATTTGGGGTTGTTATGTTTACAGTAATGCTTACTCAAGCTATTAGAAGGATTCCTGTTCAATATGCTAAACAAGTAGTGGGCAGTAATCTTTATGGTGGCAAAAGACAATATCTTCCCCTAAAGGTTAATTCTTCAGGAGTTATGCCTATAATTTTTGCTCAAGCTCTTATGTTTTTACCCGCTGTAATAGGACTACAATTTGCTGAAAATTCAGATTTTTTTCAATATATTGCAACCTCTTTTTCAAATATGCAGTCATGGTTGTATAATGTAACGTTTGCAATATTAATAATTTTGTTTACATTTTTTTATACTGCTATTACGGTTAATCCAAATAAAATGGCTGATGATATGAAAAGAAATAATGGATTTATTCCTGGAATAAAACCTGGTTCTGAAACATCTGATTTTATATCTAATGTTATGGATCGTGTTACATTACCAGGATCAATTCTACTTGCTGTAGTTGCTATTTTACCAGCTTTTGCAATGATGTTTGGTGTGAGTCAAGGATTTGCACAATTTTATGGAGGAACATCATTGTTAATTATGGTTGGCGTTATTTTAGATACTTTGCAGCAAATTGAAAGTTATTTACTGATGAGACATTATGATGGAATGATGAAATCAGGTAAAGTAAAAGGAAGAAGTATTTAATTTATGGCTAAACAAAAGGCAATTGAACAAGATGGAGTTGTAACAGAAGCACTTTCAAATGCTATGTTTAGAGTTAAGTTAGAGAATGGACATATTGTGACAGCTCATATTTCAGGAAAAATGAGAATGTTTTACATTCGATTATTACCTGGTGATAAAGTTAAGTTAGAAATGTCTCCTTATGATTTAACAAAAGCTAGAATAACATTTAGATACAAATAAAATGAAAGTAAAAGCATCTGTAAAAAAGAGAAGTTCTGACTGTAAAGTAATTAGACGAAAGGGAAAAGTATATGTTATTAATAAGAAAAACCCAAGATTTAAACAAAGACAAGGATAAGATATGAGAGTAGCAGGTATAGATATTCCAGATAATAAAAGGGGAGAAATAGCTCTTACTTATATTTTTGGTATTGGTAAAAGTTCAGCTCAAAAAATATTATTTAATGCAGGTGTTGATTTAAGTAAAAAAGTAAGTGATTGGTCTGAGGAAGAATCAAATAAAATAAGAAATATAATTTCTGAAAGTTATAAAATAGAAGGTGATCTTAAATCAGAAGTTAGACTTAACATTAAAAGACTTTTAGATATTGGGTGTTATAGAGGTATAAGACATAGAATAGGATTACCTCTTAGAGGACAAAAAACCAAAAATAATTCTAGAACTAGAAAAGGAAAAAGAAAAACTGTTGCTAACAAAAAGAAAGCAATTAAATAATTTATTATTATGAATAAAAGAAAAGAAAAGTCAAAGAAAAAAGTTGTGGTTGTCACTTCAATGGGGCAAGCTCATATTAAATGTTCTTTTAATAATATAATTATCTCTATAACTAATGAGTTGGGACAGGTTATTTCATGGTCTTCTGCTGGTAAGATGGGTTTTAGAGGATCAAAAAAGAATACACCATTTGCAGCACAGATTGCTACTGAAGATGCTGTTAAGTCAGCTTATGAACTAGGATTAAGAAAAGTTGATATTTTTATTAAGGGACCGGGATCTGGAAGAGATTCTTCCATTAGGGCAATGCAAAATGCTGGTTTAGATGTAATATCAATAAATGATGTTACCCCTTTACCACATAATGGATGTAGACCACCTAAAAGAAGAAGAGTTTAAATTATAAAATATGGCAAGATATACAGGACCTAAATCAAAAATTTCTAGAAAATATGGTGAACCAATTTTTGGTGACACTAAAGCTTTAGAAAAAAAACCTCATCCTCCTGGACAACATGGAAGGGGAAGAAGAAGAAAAAAATCTGAATATGCTATTCAGCTTGCTGAAAAACAAAAAGCTAAATACTTATATGGCATATTAGAGAGACAATTTAAGAATATGTTTGATAAAGCATCAAGAAAAAGTGGTGTGACAGGTGAAAATTTACTACAGTTATTAGAGGCAAGATTAGATAATGTAGTATATAGACTTGGAATTGCTCAAACAAGAAGATCTGCAAGACAATTTGTTGGTCATAAACACATAACCGTTAATGATAAAATTGTAAATATTCCCTCTTTTACAGTTAAAGCAGGTGATCTTATTGCAGTTAGAGAAAAATCTAAATCATTAACTGCTATATTAGGAAGTTTATCTAATAAATCTTCAAATAAATATCAATGGTTGGAATGGGATGAAAAAAAATTAACTGGTAAAATGCTAAACTATCCTGATAGAGAAGCTATTCCTGAAAATATTAATGAACAATTAATTGTTGAATTATATTCTAAATAAAATATTGTATAAATAAATTTTAAAATTATGTCACTACTTTCATTTCAATTGCCTGATAAAATAGTAATGGAAAAAGCTAATGAGTTTCATGGGCTGTTTACTTTTAAACCTCTTCAACCAGGGTATGGTGTAACAATCGGTAATTCCGTTAGAAGGGTTCTTTTATCCTCATTAGAAGGATATGCTATTACAGGTTTAAAAATACCTGGTATTCAACATGAATTTTCAACTATAGATGGAATTGTTGAAGATGTATCTGAAATTATTTTAAATATTAAAGCTATAAGATTTAAATGTATGTCTGAATCTCCAGATAAAAATATTTCTGTTTCTTTTAATAAAAAAGGAACTTTGACTGCTAAGGAAATTCAAAATTCTTCTAATTCTTTTGAGGTATTAAATCCAGATCAAGAAATTTGTACATTAAGTAAAAATGTTAAATTTTCTATGGAATTGAGTATTGAAAAAGGTAGGGGTTACGTAACTTCTGAAGAAAATAAATCTAATAGTGCAGATCTTAATTTTATCTCAATTGATTCTGTTTTTACTCCTATTATAAATGTTAAATATAATATTGAAAATACAAGGGTAGAACAAAAGACAGATTTTGAAAAATTGGTAATTGATATTCAAACAGATGGTTCTATTCATCCTGAAGATGCTTTAAAAGGAGCTGCTCAAATACTTATAAAACATTTTTATCTATTTTCTGATAAGGATATGGAATTTGCTAAGGACGATTCTGATGAACTTGAAGTTGTTGATGAAGAATTACTTCATATGAGAAAATTACTTAAAACATCATTAAACGATTTAGATCTTTCAGTTCGTGCATTTAATTGTTTAAAAGCAGCTGATATTAGAACTTTAGGTGATTTGGTAAGTGTTGAAATTTCAGATATGATGAAATTTAGAAATTTTGGTAAAAAATCTCTTACTGAATTAGAAGAACTTGTTGATAACAAAGGTCTGAATTTTGGTATGGATTTGGAAAAATTTAATTTAGATTAAATAGTATTAATAATGAGGCACGGTAAAAGATTTAATCATTTAAGTAGGACATCGTCTCATCGAAAGTTAATGCTTTCTAATATGGCTTCTTCTCTTATTTTAAATAAAAAAATTGAGACGACTTTGGCAAAGGCTAAAGCATTAAGAAAATATGTCGAGCCATTAATTACTAAATCTAAATCAGATACTACACATTCGAGAAGATCAGTTTTTTCTTATTTACAAAATAAGGATTCAGTAAATGAACTTTTTGGTGGAATTTCTGAAAAAATAGCAGCTAGACCAGGTGGTTATACTAGGATTATAAAAACAGGTTCAAGACTTGGTGATAATGCTGATATGTGTATTATTGAATTGGTTGATTATAATAACTTAATGTTATCAGATAAACCATTAAAAGCTACAAAAACTAGAAGAAGAAGAAAGAAAAAAAAAACTAATCAAGATGTTTTATTATCTAGTAAAAAATCTTCAAAATCTAGTAAAAAAAGTACTAAAAAAAATGATGAATCAAAATCAAAATGAATTTTTGTTATACTTCATTGATTTTAGAGGATTAAATTTTATTTAATCCTTTTTTTATTATTTATTTTTGATTAATAATGAGTTCTATTTCAAAATCACCTGCAATATTAGTTTTAGAAGATGGGACAGTTTTTAAAGGTAAATCTTTAGGAAAAATTGGTACAGCAACGGGTGAAATATGTTTTAATACTGGAATGACAGGATATCAAGAAATTTATACTGATCCTTCATATTTTGGACAAATAATTGTAAATACATCTTCACATATTGGAAATTATGGTACAATAAATTCTGAACAGGAAAGTAATAATCCTCAAATAAATGGGGTAATTATTAATGAATATTCAGTTGTATATAGTAGATATAATTCAACTTCAAGTCTTGAGGATTATTTTTTAAAAAATAAAACTGTTGCAATTTATGATATTGACACAAGAAAATTAGTAAAATATGTTAGAGATAAGGGGGCGATGAATGCTATAATATCTAGTGAAAACTTAGATATTAGTTTTTTGAAACAAAAATTAAAAAAAGTTCCTTCAATGATTAACTTAGAATTATCTTCTCGAGTTACAACAAAAAAAGAGTATATGTATGGTGATGAATCTGCAAAATATAAGGTTGCGGTTTTGGATTTAGGTTGTAAAAAGTCAATATTAAATAATTTTACTAGTAGAAATGTGATTTGTAAAGTATTTCCTGCTAAAACTAGTTTTAATAAAATGAATGAATGGAAGCCTAATGGATTCTTTATATCTAATGGGCCTGGAGATCCTGCATCTATGGATTATGCAGTTGATACAATTAAAAAAATATTGGATATTAATAAACCTTTATTTGGAATATGTTTAGGTCATCAGCTTATGGCAAGAGCTTGTAATATATCAACATTTAAGCTACATAATGGACATCGTGGTATTAATCATCCAGTTAAAAATTTAGAAACTGGAAAATCAGAAGTTACATCTCAAAACCATGGTTTTTCTGTTGATTATAATGAGGTTGATAAATCAAAAAATATAAAACTTACTCATGTAAATTTAAATGATAATTCAGTTGAAGGGACTAAAATAATTGGAAAAAAAGCTTTTTCTGTTCAGTATCATCCTGAGTCATCTCCAGGTCCTCATGATTCAAGATATTTATTTGATAAATTTATTAGGTTTTTTTAATGAGCAAAATAACGGACATTAAATGCAGACAAATTCTTGATTCTAGAGGAAATCCTACTGTAGAAGTAGATATTTTTTCGGGTAATATTATGGGTAGAGCCGCAGTACCTTCTGGAGCATCAACAGGTATAAATGAGGCAGTGGAATTAAGAGATAATGATAGTTCTAAATATTTAGGAAAATCTGTTAATAAAGCTGTTAACAACGTTAATTCTCTAATATCAAAAAAGATAATTGGCATGGATTGTTTTGATCAAAATTTGATTGATAAAACACTAATTGAATTGGATGGAACAACTAATAAATCTAATTTAGGTGCAAATGCAATA
>JAYZHG010000043.1:0-4712 GCA_036166735.1 Bacteroidota bacterium
TATGCTATCATAACTTTTTTAATCTCTTCCTTTTTAAAATTACAAACAGATTGTTCAATTTGATTTAACACATACCTAATATGATTTTTCTTTTTTCTTTCAGCAAAAGGTTCTCCACAACAATAAATTGGAATGATTTGTTTTGAAATTAATCTTTTCATTTTTTCTAAAATCACATCATCAGCTTCTTTAAACATTATCCTTCTTTCACTATGACCAACTATAGCATATGATATAGAAAGACTTTTGAGCATAGCGCTAGAAACTTCTCCAGTATATGCTCCACTTTCAAAAGCACTACAATTTTGAGCTCCAACAAATAACATATTAACCCCCTCACACATGTGATGAATTTTATTTAGGAAAGGAAAGGGAACACATAATATTTTATAAACAGAGGAGTTGTTGGTTTTGTTAAGATATTTTAATATTTCATATGTTAGATTTTTTGACTCATAGTCATCTGTATTCATTTTCCAATTAGCTACCACAATTTTATTACGCATAATGATGTGTTAAATTCAAGAGTAAAATTAATTCATTTAAATTTATAGTCTAATAATCATATTTTAAACGAACATTTTTTTTAAATATTTCCCCGTTTTGTTTCCTTTTTTTGTAATAATATCTTTTGGATAACCAGAAAAGCATATTCTACCACCATCCTCACCACCACCAGGCCCCAAATCTATCAACCAATCTGCCTGTTTAATTACGTCTATATTATGCTCAATAATTATTATTGAATTCCCAATGCTAATTAATTTTTGAATAGATTTCATAAAGTTAGAGATATCACTATAATGCAAACCTGAAGTGGGTTCATCGAATATAAATAGTGTTTTTTGAAGTGATTTTTTGTTTTCATCTACTAAATACGAAGCTAACTTTAAGCGTTGAGCTTCTCCTCCACTAAGTGTGCTTGATGGTTGACCTAATTTTAAATAACCTAACCCAACATCATTTAATGGTTTAAGTTTTTTTATTACACTCTTTTTGTTTTTAAAAAAAGATAGAGACTCTTCAATTGTAAGATTCAAAACCTCAAAAATATTTTTATCATTATGTTTTATATCTAATATTTTCTTATTAAACCTTTTTCCTTTACAAGAATCGCATTCTAAAAAAATATCAGCCATAAATTGCATTTCTACTTTTTTAAAACCATCCCCCAAACATTCTTCACATCTTCCACCATCAACATTAAAAGAAAAATCTGATGGTTTTATAGTGTAATCAATATGTGTGGCTTCATCAGCAAAAATTTTTCTTATAGCATCATACGCTTTAATATATGTTGCTGGATTGGATCGAGAAGATCTTCCAATAGGATTTTGATCAACTAATTGTATTCCTTCAAGAACATCAATATCTCCTTCAATTTTATCAAATTTTCCTTCCTTTAAATAATTAATTTCTAACTGTTTTGCAATAGCTGGATATAAGATTGTTTTAATTAAAGTAGACTTACCGGAACCGCTTACTCCTGTTATAACAACTAAGCACTCCAAAGGTATTTGAACATTTAAGTTTTTTAAATTATTTTCATGTGCGTTAATGATTTTTAAAGACTTTGTTGAAAGTCTTGGTTTGGATATAAAGTTTTTCTTTTTATTAAAAATATAATCAGCAGTTGGACCAAGTGTTGATTTAGAAATTTGATCTGTTTTTCCTAAATACATTATTTTTCCTCCATTAGATCCTGCCCCTGGACCTATATCAATTAAAAAATCTGATGATTTAATAACATCCTCATCGTGTTCAACAACCAAAACCGTATTCCCTTGTTCTTTTAACGAATTAAGAAGAACAATTAACTGATTTGTATTAAATGGATGAAGACCAACGGTAGGTTCATCTAAAACATATAAAGAACCCACTAAAGAACTTCCTAAAGAAGTCGCTAATTTAATTCTTTGAAATTCTCCACCAGACAATGTGCTAACTTTTCTATTAAGAGTTAAATATCCTAATCCAATACTATTAATGTAAGAAAGTCTCGTCTTAATTTCATTGATAATTATATTACTAATTTTTTTGTCTTTATTATTTAAATACAAATTTTCTATAAAACTTAACACTTTATTAATGGGACTTACAACTAAATCTAATATTGATTTATTATTGATTTTAACATAATGAGCTTCTGTCCTAATACCAGAGCCTAAACAATTTTCACATTTTGTTTTTCCTTTATATCTAGAAGAAATTATCCGATATTGAATTTTATAACTTTTTCTTTCCAAATAACTAAAAAATTTATTTATCCCTTTAAATAAACCCTCCCCATCCCATAAAATCTTTTTTTCTTCAACTGACAAATCAACATAAGGCTTATGAATTGAAATTCCAATTTTTTTATTATTCAAAAGAAGTGGCTTTAACCATCTACTCATTTTTTCACTTCTCCAAGGAGCAACACAACCAGATAAAATTGAAAGATTTTTATTTGGTATAACTTTATTTTTATCAATCCCTAAAATATTCCCAAAACCACCACATACAGCACACGCTCCATATGGATTATTAAAACTAAATAAATTTAGTGTTGGCTCAACAAACAACACACCATCTAATTCAAATTTATTTGAAAATTGTTTTTCTTTTCCTTCAATGTTTAATGTCAAATATCCCTCTCCCTCATAAAAAGCTTCTTTTGAAATGTCAATTATTTTAAATTTAAAATTTTCATCTAAAGAATCAATTATCCCTCTATCAAACAAAACACTATATGTGTTATATGATTTTTTTAAATTAATTAAAGATTCAATTGTATAAAATTCGCCGTCTACAATTGCCCTAGTAAATCCTTTTTGTAATAATATTTCTAAATCTCGTTGTCTGTTTTTATTATCCGTTGTTTTTTGAATTGAAATAAAATATTTAGAGCCTCGTTTATATTTTTTAAAATATTCATACACATCAAATTGGTTTTCTTTTTTTACAACCTTACCAGATATTGGAGAATATGTTTGTCCAATTGTTGTATATAAAAGTTTCAAATAATCATACACTTCAGATAACGTGCCTACTGTAGATCTGGGGTTTTTATTATTTCTTTTTTGATCAACCGCTATAGCTGGAGAAAGCCCTTTAATCGAATCGACATTAGGTTTGTCCATTTTTTTTAAAAATTGTCTCGCATAAGAACTTAAACTTTCAATGTACTTTCTTTGACCTTCGGCAAAAATAGTATCAAAAGCCAAAGAGGTTTTTCCTGAACCAGAAACCCCTGAAATAACAACAAACTTATCTCTAGGAATTTTTAAACTTATGTTTTGTAAATTATTTACTCTTGCGTTTTTTATTTCTATAAATTGTGGCTCTGTCATACACTTTTTTGATTTTTAAAAATCATCTGTTATCTTTGAAAAAAACATTCACTAAACAATACAATATGATATAGACCTCTACGTTACTAATAATAATAAATATTATGTTAAAAACGGAATTAAGTGATAGTTGTTTAGTGTCACTTTATGTAAAAGGTAACGAAGAAGCTTTATCTGTCTTAATTGATAGGCACAAATCTAGAATTTTTACAACCATTTATCTTATAGTAAAAGATAAATATATTGCTGAAGATCTTTTACAGGATGTTTTTATTAAAACGATAAAAACAATTAAATGTGGTAAATACAATGAACAAGGTAAGTTTTTGCCGTGGATTGTAAGAGTAGCGCACAATCAAGCCATCGATCATTTTAGAAAAGCAAAAAGAAATCCAAGAATTACTCTTCAAGATGGTTCAGATATTTTTAACTGTCTAAAGTTTTCTGAAAATTTCACTGAATCAAATAATTTAACCAAAAACTCTGTTCAATATATAAAAAAAATTATTCACGAACTTCCAGAAAAACAAAGAGAAGTTTTGGTTATGAGGCATTATATGCAAATGAGTTTTCAAGAAATAGCTAAATCAACAAAAGTAAGTATCAATACTGCCTTAGGTAGAATGAGATATGCTTTAATAAGGTTAAGAAAAAAAATTAAAACCAACAAAATTGCCTATGAATAAAACCTCTACTGAACTCGATATAATAAAATATATCTACAACGAACTTAATCAGGAAGAAAAAGCACAGATCAACTATCAAACAATCGTATCACCAAAAACATTAGAATTAATGTGTAGTTTAAGAAATGTTAAAGATAGTTTAGATAATATTATGCTTTTACCAAAAGATTCGATAATTAATAATATTAAAAATTTCTCAAAATCATTTAACTTGACAAAACACGGTTTTGTTAAATGAAAAAAAAAGAAAGGTATAGATTATTTGTAGATTATTTCAAAAAAGCCATACCTAACCCAAAAACGGAATTAAAATTTAATTCTCCTTTTGAGTTATTGGTTGCTGTTGTGTTAAGCGCACAATGCACAGATGTGCGTGTAAACAAAACAACACCTCATCTATTTAAAAAATACCCTAATGCAAAAAAACTATCTAAAGCTTCTCTTAATGAAGTTTTTAATATAATAAAGTCTATATCCTATCCAAATAATAAATCCAAACACTTAATTGGTTTAGCACAACAAATAACAGCAAAACATAGAGGAGCAATCCCAAATAGTTCTGTTGAATTAGAATCCTTACCTGGTGTTGGTAGAAAAACAGCTAACGTGATTCTTTCTGTATTATATAACAAACCCACTATGGCGGTTGATACACATGTAAATAGAGTTTCAAAAAGAATTGGTTTAGTAAATA
>JAYZHG010000044.1:0-8444 GCA_036166735.1 Bacteroidota bacterium
TATGTTTCAATTTCTTAATTTAGTTTATAATTATTTTTATGAAAATGAAATTTAAGAATTATTTAATAATAATAATTGTATTCTTTTCTTGTAAGAATCTCTATAGTCAAATTGATATAGGTATTCATGGTGGATTAAATTTATCATCTATTTCTCTTCCTAAAATAGATATTTCTGATGTCGGTATTGGTTTTTTACCTGCTTACTCATTAGGAGTTAGAATAAATTATAAGATAGTTAATGATTATTCATTTATACAAGAAATTAATTATTCTATCAAAGGTCATAAAGCAAATATTTTGGGAATAAAAGAATATTATAATAATTCATATATAGAAATGCCTTTTTTAGTTTCTTATAAACCTCAAAATATAGGTTTTGAAATTGGACCATATCTAGGATTTGCATTAAAACAAGTAATAAGAAATTCTTCAATTGATTATATTGATTATGGTAAAATTGGTAATAATCAAGATGATGATGATACACTAAAACCAATAGATATTGGAGTAAAGTTTGGTATAAGTATTAGTTTAGACAAAATTGTATTAAGATCTAGTGCGGCATTTGGTATTAGTAATACAAGACCTGGGGGTGGAGGCGGAAATTCTGTGAAGAATATATCTACACAATTTTTAATTGGATTTCCAATATATTTGTTTGATGATAAAATTAAAAAGAAATAGTTCAGAAGGAGTGTTAGGAGGAGTATGTGAAGGAATGGGAGATTATTTTAGTATTGATCCTATAATTTTTAGATTAGCTTTTATAGCATTTTCTTTTGCTATAGGAGGTGGCATTTTAACTTACTTAATAGCTTGGATTTTAATACCTGATAAGAATTAATTTATTTCTTCTAAAAGAAGATAGGTCATGCCTAATGTTCCATCAATAAAATTACCAATTTTTATATTTTCATTAGGACTATGTTGGTTATTATCTTTATTTACTGAAGGGTATGTTAATGCAGGAATATTTAGAGTACTTACAAATGGAGATATGGGTATTGATCCTCCAGAAGTTCTTATTTTAATAGGTTGTCTTCCAAAAGCTTTATAAAGAGCACTAGAAGCCCAGATCCCTATAGGTGAATTAATATCAGTTCTAAATGCTAGATAACTAATACTTGAGTCAAATCGAACTATATGTTGTTTTGTATTTCTTTCTTCATTAGTTGGATCTCTATTTTCAATAACATATGCTCCTTCTTTAATAATATGATTTTTAACTAGATCAATTAATTTTTTAGGATTGCTTTCTTTGACAAGTCTTATATCAATTTCTGCTATTGCTTTATCAGGTACAATAGTTCTAACTTCTTTTTTAACCCATCCAGAGCTTAAACCTCTTATGTTTAATGATGGGTATTGTATGGATTCTTGATAATTTTTTCCAACATTATCTGGAAATGCTATTCCTAATTCTTTATTTATTTGATTTTCATCATCAGGAACAGCTGAAAGAATTTTACTTGTATTTTCACCAATTTTTATTCCATCATAAAATTTAGGAATTAGGACCCTTCCAGAATAATCTTTCATTGAAGATAAAATTTTTGATAAAGTAAAAGCTGGATTAGGAGCATAATTTCCAAAATGCCCACTATGTTGAGGATTTTTTGGTCCATATGATGTGAGGGTAATCCTGCTTATTCCTCTTGCACCAAAAGTAAGAGTAGGTTCATTAGAAGGATGTGATGGACCGTCAATAATTAATAGAAAATCTGATTTTAATTTTTCTTTATATAAACTAACAGCACTTGAAATTGTAGGTGAACCCATTTCTTCTTGAAAATCGATAATGAGTTTAATGTTAAATTTAGGTTCTAAGTTTAATCTGTTAATAATTTTTAAAGCATTTATCAGCATCATTGGAGGACCTTTGTCATCACTTGTAGATCTGCCAAAAATTCTCCATTCTCTATTAGGATTATTATAAATCCTGTTTATATCTATTTTATTCCAATTTCCTTCTATATTTTCTTTTAATACTGGTATGTATGGATTTTCTTGATTCCATTTAGATGGATCAACGGGTTGACCATCCATATGAAAATAAATAAGTACAGTTTTTAATTGTTCGGATATGATTTTGTTTGCAATAATTAGAGGATGATTTGGTATTTCTAAATTGTTACTATTTGCATTTACTTTTTCAATAGTAAATCCAAGTTCTAGAAATTTATTTTCACACCATGTAATATTTTTATCTATATTTTTTGTGTCATATCCGTCATTAGGAATAGAAAGAAGTTCAAAAAAGTTATTCCAGTTTTCTTGTATTGTTTGATAAGCAACATTTTTAATTATATCTTTTTTTTGGGGGTAAGTCAAGTTTGATTTTAATAAAATCAATAAAACGAATAAAATTATTTTATTCATCTGTAGTCTTTTTTTTTCTATTATATATTTTCCCAGATGGTTTAATTTTTGTTGAGTTTTTTTTTCTTACGATTTGTGCTAGTCTTCCCCTATCACTTTTTGATTTTTTTGGCATATTAAAGTGCTAATTTTTCTTTTAGATATTTATTGATAATAAATTTTCCATTTTCCAATCTTTGGATTATTAATGTATCTTCAGAAAGATAATAATTATACTCACTACTCCCACCATTTAATTTTATGATTTCAATAAAGTCATTATTGACATTATATTTATGTGAAGTAGTCCCTTTAGAATTTATTTCTATAAGACTACCATCTTTTTTAAAATTAAGAATATTAGGGATTTCTTTACTACTTGATTGAACAGGTATTTTACTCCATAAACCAATTAATTTGCTATTGTAAAGGTCAATAGTAAAATATAATATGATTAATAATAGAAATGTTTTCATAATTTTTTAGTCATAATTTAATACATTTTGTGCATATCATTTCACTATAGAGTTGATTTTTTAAATTTTTACTATTATGTAATTATTTTGATTGATATTTAATAATAATAATTTTGTTATTTTTGTAATCCAGCAAAAAATTTGCTGGCCAATAAACATTTTTAAATAAACATTTTATGTTAAAAATTTATTGTTGTTTGGGATTTAAATTAAATGTAAATTTTAAGTTATGAGTAAACATACAAATAAAGTGCATGGAAAGTTGAATTTTTTGATTATTGGAGTTGTAGTTGTTATTGGCGCGGTAGCGTATTTGTTAGTAAATAATGGTACTCTTGATCCATCAGACTTAGCAGGTTCTGGTAAAGGTATTAAGGGTGTTAAAAAAGCTGAGAAGTATTCTAATACAAACGAAGTAACAGTTGAACTCGATGGTGAGGAAATTCAAGAAGTATTAAATAATCAAGATTTTCAGAAGATGATTTCTTCTGGTGATTTTTCGAAATTGGCAGAGGATGCTGATTTTATAAAAATTCTTGATCATGATGGTATAGGTATTATGACTGATATCTATTCTATTTTAGATGACGATGATATTAAAGGTAGAAGAAGAGGGGGAGATGATGGACCTAAACCTATTAATGTAGTTAGGTCTGGTGGAGGATCTGCTGGATCTCCTGATAGTAAACATATCGGTTCTGCAGGTAATCCTGCTAATAGGGATTCTGGAATTAATGATGGAGGAGGAGTTGAAATTCTAGATTTGCAAGTAATTAATAAAGTTGCTGGATTTCAAAAATTTATGAAAAGTGATAATTTTCAGAAGTTTATGAAAGATGCTACATTTCAAAAATTTATGAAAAGTGGTGCTGATTTTGAAAAATTTCAAAAAGATGCTGCATTTCAAAAATTCATGAAAAGTGACAATTATCAAAAATTCATGAAAAGTGATAATTATCAAAAATTTATGAAAGACGCAATTCTTCAAAAATTTATGAAGTCAACGAATTTAGAAAAATTTGCTAAAGTATCAGATTTGGAAAAATTTGCTAAAAGTGCTGCATATCAAAAATTTTATAAAAATGCTGCATTTCAAAAATTCATGAAAAGTGATAATTTACAAAAGTTCATGAAAAGTTCTGCATATTCGAAATTTTCTCAAAAAGGAGCAACTTTTGAAAAATTTATGAAAAATGATAATTTTCAGAAGTTTATGAATAAATCAGAAATGTAAAAAGTAGTATGTAACATGTAATGTTATTACATATTAAAAAATTAAAGGAGGAAATTATTTATTTTCTCCTTTTTTTTTAAATAAAAACTATTAAATTCTCATTATGAAAAAGATTCTAATTTTTTTCTTCGTTTTTTTAATAGTAAATAATAGGTTATTTTCTCAGCTTAATAAAACAGAAACTGATGATTTTGATATTGTTAGTTTAAGCATTTATCACTCTTATATTTTATCCCATGCCACAAGGTGTGCTCAGAATGCTTTAAATTTTCATAGAAAATTATTTGATTACGAACCTAGAGAAAAAATATCTGTATTGATTCAGGATTTTGGTGATTATGGTAATGGTGGTGCAACATCAATTCCTAGAAATATAATTTCAACTTGCATTTCTCCAATGAACTATGCTTTTGAATCCAGTGTTGCTGGGGAGAGAGTATTTGCTATAATGAACCATGAACTTGTTCATATTACAGCATTAGATAATGCTTCTAAAAGTGATATTTTTTATCAAAAGTTTTTTGGTGGAAAAGTTGAAAACACAAATGATCATCCTATTTCTATGTTCTATAGTTACCTTACCAGTCCAAGATATTATTCTCCCAGATGGCTCCATGAAGGTATAGCCGTATTTGTGGAAACATGGATGGCTGGAGGTACAGGTAATGCATTAGGTAATTATGATGAAATGTTTTTTAGAACCAGAGTATTTGAAGATGCTCGAATTTATTCGGCTCAAGGTTTGGAATCTGAGGGTACTTCTGCAGATTTTATGTCAAAAGCAAATTCTTATTATTATGGTACTAGGTTTATGAGTTATGTTGCTCATGAGTATGGACCTACAAAATTAATTGAATGGATTAAAAGAAAAGATGGAAGTAAAAGAGGTTTTGCATCAAATTTTAAACATGTGTTTGGAATTCAAATTTCTGATGCATGGAATAATTGGATAGAGTTTGAAAAAGATTTTCAGAACAAGAACATTGGAAATGTAAAATTAAATTCAATTACAGAAGATGAGTTAATTACAGAAAAAGCTCTTGGTGGAGTATCTTATGCTTTTTATGATAAAAAAAGATATAAAATTTATGTTGCTGTTAATTATCCTGGAAAAATTCCTCATATTGCCTCAATAGATTTAAAAACCGGTAATCTTGAAAGATTAAAAGATATTAAGGGACCAGCTCTTTTTAATGTTACTTCTTTAGCATATGATGAAAAAAATGATTTATTGTTTTATACCACTGACAATAGTGCTAATAGAGATTTAAATTCATATAATCTTAAAACAGGTGAGTCAATTCTGTTACAGAAAAATTTTCATACCGGTGATCTAACTTTTAACAAATCCGATCAATCATTATGGGGTGTAAGACACTTAAATGGTTATAATACCCTTGTTAGAATACCAAAATTTAATTCTGAGAATCCAAATGATTATTATACAGAGTGGGAGCAAAAGTATACTTTGCCCTATGGTCATGATATTTTTGATATTGATGTATCACCAGATGGATCTAAATTAAGCGCTGCTGTTGCTGATTATTATGGAAATCAGTATTTAAATATTTACGATATTGAAACTTTGGATAATGAAAATAAGGATGGTATTGTATACAATGAAGTTTTTAATTTTGAAGTCTCATCACCTCAAAGTTTTAGGTATACGGAAGACGGTAAATATCTTATAGGATCTTCATTTTACTCTGGTGTAAGTAATATATTTAGAGTTAATACTTCAACTTTTGAAATCGAAGCATTATCAAATGGAATTACAGGATATTTTAGACCTATTTTGATTGATGATAAAAAGATTTTTTCCTTTAGATATACAAGTAATGGATTTTTGCCAGTTTATGTGCCTAACAAGACAGTTGAAAATGTTTCATCAATAGAATTTTTAGGTAATAAGACAATTCAAAAACATCCAGAGCTTATAGATTGGAAAACAGATATTCCAACTTCTAAAACATTTGAGAATAATAAAATTAATGCGAAGGAAGGGTATTATATTTCTAGAAAAGAAATGAAGTTAAATTATGCATATCCTATTTTGATTGGATATAAAAATAATATGGGTGTTGGATATAAATTTAATTTTAGTGATCCATTTAATTTCAAATCAATAGATTTTTCTGTTTCATTTACCCCAAATCAATGGACAAATGGTTCAAATGATGGTGAAGACAAACTTAGTAAGAATGAACAAATTCATTCATCATTTAATTATTCTACTACAAAATTCGGTGGATTTTTATCTGGCAGTTATAATTTTTATGCTTCATATAATAAAGCTAACTTTTATGACTTATTTGGTCCTACTAAAAGGTCAAGAAAGGGTTTTAATTTTGGAATGGATTATAATCAATCAATAATTTATGATCCACCTAGACAATTAGATTTCGATTTTGGTATAGGAGCATATTACGGCTTGGATCAATCTCCAGAATTTCAACAAATTAATTTTTCAGAAGAAGAATACAACACAAACATTTTTTATAATTTACATACATCTTTAACTTTTAAGGATCTTAAAAGATCTGTGGGTGCAGTGGATAGTGAGAAAGGAATTAACACATCACTAAACCTTTCATCTTCAATTACTGAAGGAAAATTTTATCCAAAAATGTATGGTAATTTAGATATAGGATTACAATTACCTGTAAATCATACATCATTATGGTTGAGAAATTCTTTAGGAAGTTCTTTTAGTAATAAGTATAACCCATTTACTAGATTTGGTTTTGCATCTTTTGGTAATAATTATATTGATTATTTATCAGCTAAAATGTATAGAAGTACTTTTTCATTTCCAGGAGTCAGTTATGATTCTGATAAAATTTTGATTGCAAAAAGTTTTTTCAAATCGATGGTAGAGTTAGTATTACCTCCTATAAGATATAGAAAGTTAGGATTTTTTAATTTTTTTGCCACATATTCTAATCCCTCAATATTTGGCGGAGTTTTATTTTCTAACGATTATAATGAATACTATTCTGATCCTAATATAAGAGAATCCTTTTCAAATATAGGTATTCAATTAGATACTAAATTGGTTATGTTTTCTCATCTTTCAGCTACTTTTTCATTTGGTTGGGCGCGAGCATTTGATAATAATGTAGATAATACATCATATGATGAGTGGATGATCTCATTAAAATTTTAATTTTCAAAAATTAATGATTTATGGATAAAATAATAAAATCTAGTTTTATTGGTTCTTTGTTGATAACAAGTCTTTATTTAGTTTTATTTTATCCTTTGATACTTATTAACAGATTCGATTGGTATGATTTATTATTAGTTATGCTTTCAATATCTCCTGGAATTTTTATTATGATTTTTATTTATAATTTAGATGAACATAATAAAGAACCGTTATGGTTACTTGCTATTAGTTTTATTTTAGGGGCTATAAATTTGCATTTTGATGTTGATATTCTTGAGTATGTATTTTCTTTTATTAATGTAGAAAATAATTTTATTAGAATAGGTGAGGAAGCATTAACTATTGCTATAACTGAAGAATTATTAAAATTTATTGTCGTTATTTTAATATTATATCCAAATAAATATTTTGATGAACCTTTTGATGGGATTGTTTATTCAGTATTTGTTGGTATGGGATTTGCAACAGCAGAAAATTTAACTTATGTATTACAGGGAGGTACTTCTCTTGCTTTTTTTAGAATGGTTACTGCGGTTCCTGCTCATTTTGTGTTTGCAGTTATTATGGGTTATTATTTAGGAATAGCAAAGTCTAAAAGAAAATATCAAATTTTTTATATATGTCTATCATTAATTATTCCTATTTTCTTTCATGCATTATATGATTACTTTTTATTTATGAATATTATACCTGGAATGTTCATAGGCGGTTTTGTTACTCTTTTTATTGCATTGATTTTTGCAAAAAAAGCAATTGTTGAACATCTAGAATCTTCTCCTTTTCAAAAATAATTATTTCATTACAAATTGAAATATTATTTTATTCATGTGAATATTAATATTTTTATAGTATCTAGATTAATTAGATAATTTTATTGGTAAAAATATACA
This sequence comes from Bacteroidota bacterium, assembly GCA_036166735.1. Taxonomy (GTDB): domain Bacteria; phylum Bacteroidota; class Bacteroidia; order Cytophagales; family MED-G16; genus JAPYTU01. The sequence continues at coordinate 8,130 of JAYZHG010000044.1, forward strand.
GTTATGAAAAATTATATGAACTTTAAAAACTTGACTTTTATTGGATTATTATTTTTAGCTTTTCAAAATTATAAAACAAGAAATACCTTAAATGAATTAAAAGCTAAAATTGAATACTCCCATTTTGAATTAAATGAAATAAAAAAAGAAGCTGTTGAAGCAAATAAGTATGCTAAATCTGCAAACACTATTGCATTTCAAATTCAGTCATCTATTATTAAGGAAAACAAATAATATGAAATTTAATATTTATATAATATTAATTTATTTATTTATTTTTTCTTTTAGTGGATATTCTCAAAAGATATATTCTTC
>JAYZHG010000045.1:0-8841 GCA_036166735.1 Bacteroidota bacterium
ATTGAAATTGTATTTAGTATTTTATTTGCAATTTTTTTCTTACCATATTTTTATGATAACAGATTTGAAACATATGATTTAAATACATCTGTAAATAAGCTAATTCAAATAACTATTTTTTCAATAATATATTTTTCATTAGCGTATACATTACTTGAAATTTTTATTAAGAAAAAATTAATTAATGATGAAAGGGACATTCTCATCGATTTAAAATCATATAAACTCGGATATATTTTATATGAAATCAGTTTATGTTTATTTATTGGAGTTATTTTGTCAGTTGCGATATTTGACAGCCAAATGTATCAAAACAGCGGGGGATTAGTTTTTATGATTGTGCTATGGTTAGTATTAGTATCATTTATTAAATCTGCATATCAACTCTATTTGTATAGAACATCATAGTATGGTATTAAAAAATATTTTGAAAGAAGTTCGTCAGAAAAAAAAACTAACTCAGGAAGAACTTGGAGATTCAGTCGGTGTAAGTAGGCAGACAATAATATCTATTGAAACTTATAGGTATAAACCAACTTTAGAATTAGCAATGAAACTATCAATGAAGTTAAATTGTAAAATTGATAAGTTATTTTATTTTGAAAAAGATTGATTAATCAATAACTGTCAAATAACTGTCAGAATTATTTATCTTTAGAAAGAAAAAACTGCAAGCATTGTAAGAAAAAAGGGTGGAAGACCGGACTCGAACCGGCGACCTCCTGAACCACAATCAGGCGTTCTAACCAACTGAACTACAACCACCATAATTAATTCAGCAAATCTAGAATAATGTATTTACTAAGACAAATTAAATTATTTAATCTCTGTCAAATTCTAATCTTGATGATGTGGAATCTAGTTTGATATTACCATTATTATAAACATGATTTCCAGATACAATAGTATGTATTATTTTAGATTTGAAACTTTCATTTATGAATGGTGTCCAGTTGCATTTGGAAAAAATTTTATTTTCTGAAACCTTCCATCTATTATCCAAATCAAATAATACAAGATCTGCAAAATAACCCTCTCTTATAAAACCTCTTTCTTTAATATCAAATAAGATGGCAGGGTTATGAGATGTTTTTTGAACAATTGTTTCTAAATCAATTTTGTTATTGTGGTACATTTCTAATAAAGCAGGTAAAGAATGTTGTATGAGAGGTCCACCTGAAGGACAATTTGTATAGTTATTGGACTTTTCCTCAATTGTATGAGGAGAATGATCGGTAGCTATTACATCAATATAATTATTAATTAATCCATTTAAAATTGCATTTTTATCTTCTAGCGATTTTATTGCAGGATTCCATTTAATCCTATTACCTAATTTTTCATAATCTTTTTCATTAAACCACAAGTGATGTATGCAGCCCTCACATGTTATTTTTTTGTCTTTTAAATTAATATTGGAAAAAAGATTTATTTCTTCTTTTGTTGAAATGTGTAGTACATGGAGTTTAGTATCAAATTCTTTAGCAAGTTGTATTGCCTTAGATGAAGATTGAAAACATGCTTCTCGTGATCGAATTATGGGATGCTCGCTAATTGGTATGTTATCTCCATATTTTTCAAGCGCTTTCATCGTATTTGTTTTTATCGTATTTTCATCTTCGCAATGGGTAGTAATTATTGTTTCTGCATTTTTAAAAATAATTTTTAAAGCATCATCATTGTCTACTAACATATTACCAGTTGATGAACCCATAAATATTTTAATCCCACACACATTTTTTTTATCAATTTTCAATACCTCATCATAATTATTATTGGTTGCTCCCATGTAGAAAGAGTAGTTAGCAAATGATTTTTGTTTAGCAATAGAATATTTTTTTTCTAATTCATTGATGTTAGTTGCATTAGGTATAGTATTTGGCATTTCCATATAAGAAGTTACTCCACCAGCAATAGCTGCCATGGATTCAGTGTATATTTCTCCTTTATGAGTTAGTCCTGGTTCTCTGAAATGAACCTGATCATCGATTAATCCTGGAATAAGACATAAACCTTCAGCATTTATGGTTTCACACTTATAATCAACAAATATATTAGGATCAATTTTTTCAATTCTAGAATTTTTTATTAAAATATCATTAATTGATATTTTATTTTCATTAACGATTTTAGCATTTTTTATTAGTATAGAAGACATCAATATATTTTGATATTTAATGCAAATTTAAAATATTAGAATTAATACATTTTCTTTAATGCAATCAATTTTATTTTTAAAGTTTGTATATACATTTGCTTATTAATTTTTATTACTTAAATCATGAACACATATTCTTTTTCTTCTGATGAATTTTCGAACAGACATAATTCTATATCTGAAAAAGAGCAAATGTTAATGTTAAAAGAAATAGGCCTCAAATCTCTTGATGAACTGATAGGATTAACGCTTCCTAAATCAATATCTCTTGAAAAAGAATTGAATTTAGATAAACCTAAAACAGAATCAGAATTTTTAGATCATTTTAGAAAAGTTTTAGGCAAGAATAAAGTTTATAAATCATACATTGGAATGGGATATTATAATTGTATAATCCCTAATGTTATTAAAAGAAACATATTGGAAAATCCTGGTTGGTATACAGCTTATACTCCTTATCAAGCAGAAATAGCGCAGGGAAGATTAGAGGCATTAATTAATTTTCAAACATTAATAACAGATTTAACAGCTATGGAAATTTCAAATGCTTCTCTTCTTGATGAAAGCACCGCAGCTTCAGAGGCCATGACAATGCTTTATCGTATAAGAAAAGGAGAAAAAAAGAAATCAAACAAATTTTTTGTTTCTGATAAGATTTTTCCTCAAACAATAGAATTATTAAAAACAAGATCTGCTCCTTTAGATATTGAAATTGTTGTTGATAATTTGTCAAATTTTGATTTTGAAGAAGGGTATTATGGAATTATACTTCAGTATCCAGATAGTGAAGGATGTATTTTGGATCCATCAAAAATTATTAAAAAGTCAAAAGAAAAAAATATTTCAGTTTGTGTTATATCAGATTTAATGTCACTAGCAATTTTAAAACCTCCAGGTGAGTATGGTGCTGATGTAGTAGTTGGAAATTCTCAAAGATTTGGTGTTCCTATGGGTTATGGAGGACCTCATGCTGCTTTTTTTGCTACAAAAAAAGAATTCAAAAGAAATATTCCTGGAAGGATTATAGGTGTTAGTGTTGATGCTTCTGGAAATTCTTCTTATAGAATGGCACTTCAAACTAGAGAGCAACATATAAAGAGAGATAGAGCAACCTCTAATATTTGTACTGCTCAGGTTTTACTTGCTGTTATGGCAGGAATGTATGCTGTTTATCATGGGAAAAAAGGTGTTTTAAATATTGCTAAAAAAATTCATAGACTTGCTTGTTTGCTCAATTCTGGATTATCATCTTTAGGTTTTTTGCAAGAAAATAAATTATTTTTTGATACCTTAAAAATCACTGTACCTTCGGAAAAAATTAAGAAAAATATTAAAAAAAGAGCTTTATTATCATCTATTAATTTTAGGTATTTTGATACTAATCACATTGGAATATCAATTGATGAAACTACATCCAATTCTGATGTATTAGATATACTTCAAATTTTTTCAGAGGTTAGTAATACTAGTTTAGAGATTGATTTAGATTCTTTTGATAATCAAGAAATAAATTTGAGTAATCCTTTGACAAGAACATCAGCCTTTCTCTCACATCCAGTTTTCAACAGTTATCATACTGAACACGAAATCCTTAGATATTTGAAGCGGTTAGAAAATAAAGATTTATCTCTTGTACACTCTATGATATCTCTTGGCTCTTGCACAATGAAATTAAATGCTACTGCTGAAATGATACCTCTTACTTGGGAGGAAATGAATTTACATCCTTTTGTTCCATTAGATCAAGCTAAAGGATATCATATTATGTTTGAAGATTTGGACAAATGGTTGTGTGAAATTACAGGATTTTCTGCTATGTCTTTACAACCTAATTCTGGTGCTCAAGGAGAGTACGCCGGTCTTATGGTAATAAGAGAATACCATTTAGATAGGGGTCAGGCAAATAGAAATATTGCACTTATTCCTTCTTCAGCACATGGAACAAATCCTGCTTCAGCTATTATGGCAGGTATGAATGTTGTAGTTATTAAATGTGATAAGCATGGTAATATTGATTTAGATGATTTAAAGAAGAAGTGTGTAGAGAATTCTGAGAACTTAAGTAGTTTAATGATGACATATCCTTCTACGCATGGAGTGTTTGAACATCATATCCGTGAAGTTTGTAGTTTGGTTCACGATCATGGCGGACTAGTTTATATGGATGGAGCAAATATGAATGCTCAATTAGGAATCACTAATCCTAAAAGAATAGGTGCTGATGTGTGTCATCTTAATCTTCATAAAACTTTTTGTATCCCACACGGAGGAGGAGGACCAGGTATGGGGCCAATAGGTGTCGCTGAATGTCTTGTTGATTATCTTCCAAAAAATATTTTGAAAGAAGGTAATAAAAAAAATATTAGACCCGTATCTGGAGCACCATATGGAAGTGCAAGTATACTTGCAATTTCTTATGCTTATATATCCATGATGGGTAGTAAGGGTCTTACGAATGCAACAAAAATTTCTATACTTAATGCTAATTACATTAGGAAGAGATTAGAAAATTCTTATGATATATTATATAAGGGAATAAATGGGACAAGTGCTCATGAGTTTATTATAGACTGTAGAAATTTTAAAACTTTGATAGAAATTGATGTAGAAGATATTGCTAAAAGGCTAATGGATTATGGCTATCATGCACCGACAGTTTCTTTTCCAGTTCCAGGGACTATGATGATTGAACCCACAGAAAGTGAATCATTAGATGAAATAAATAGATTTTGTGATGCTATGATTGAAATACGAAATGAAATTAAAGAAGTTGAAGATGGAAAATTTGATAAAAAGGATAATGTCTTGAAAAATGCACCTCATACTGCAGAAATTGTAACTTCTTCTTCATGGAAATATTCATATACTAGAGAGAAAGCTGCTTATCCCTTACCTTATATTAAGGATAGAAAATTTTGGCCCTCAGTGAGTAGAATTGATAATGCTTATGGAGACAGAAATCTTTTTTGTAGTTGTGCACCCCTTGATTCATATGAATCTTAGTATGTAAGAAATAAATAGTTATTTTTGAATATGGATGTTTTTTTAATTCTTATTGGACTAGTGATCCTTTGTGGTCTAGCATATATAGTTTTTAAACTCTCAAATAATTCTAATATACCTTTAGAGGAATCACATGAAAAAAAATCAGAAGAATTAAAACAGATGAAGAATATTCTTTCTCTTGAATTTAAAAATCTTGCTAATGAAATTTTTGAAGAAAAATCAAAAAAATTTTCATCGAATAATAAAGAAACTATTTCTACGATTCTTGATCCATTAAAGGAGAGAATTCAAAATTTTGAAAATAAAGTAGAAAAATCTAATCAAGCTAATTCTGAATGGAATGGTCGTCTTCAAGAACAAATTAAAAGTCTGAAAGAATTGAATTTACAAATGAGCAAAGAAGCAGAAAATCTTACTCATGCATTGAAAGGTGATTCTAAAACACAAGGTAATTGGGGTGAGTTACAAGTTGAGAATATTTTAAAAAAAGTTGGATTAAAAGAAGGTATTGGATATGATAAAGAAAAAAATTTTAAAAACGAAGATGATGATAATCAAAGACCGGATTACATAGTTAATCTTCCAGATGGAAAAAATATTATTATTGATTCAAAAGTATCATTAACGGCATATGCTAATTATTTTAATACTAAGAATAGCGATGAAAAAAAGAATTTATTAAAAGACCATGTTAAAAGTGTTAATAATCATGTTAAGAGTTTATCTGAAAAAAATTATCAAAATTTGGAATTAAATCAACCTGATTATATTTTAATGTTTATTGCTAATGAACCAGCGTTAGGGTTGGCATTAATTGAAGATTCTCAAATTTATGATAAAGCATTAGAGAATAATATTATTATTGTTTCGACCTCAACTTTATTAGCTACGTTAAGTACTGTAGCATTTATGTGGAAACAAGACAATCAAAATAAACACGCCTTAGAAATTGCAAGACAGGCGGGTGCGCTCTATGATAAATTTTGTTCTTTTTCAGATGAATTAATTAAAGTTGGATCTAATATTGATTCTACCAAAAAAACTTATTCTGATGCTATGAAAAAATTGGTAGATGGTAAAGATAATTTGGTAAGAAAATCTGAAAGATTGAGAGAGTTAGGAGCTAAAGCAAGTAAAAAAATTAATTCGAAACTAATAGATAGAGCCAACTAAATTATTATTTTTAATATTATGAATAAAACATCAAATACATCTCTTGATAAAATAAATATTGTCGGAGATAGAGTCTTAATAAAACCGAGAAAAGAATCTGGCAGGTCTGCAAGTGGACTTTACCTTCCGCCTGGAGTAAAAGAAAAAGAAAAAATACAATATGGATACGTCGTAAAATCAGGACCTGGTTATCCTATTCCTTTACCAATTGATGATGATGAAACATGGAAAAATGAAAAAGAAAAAATTAAATATGTTCCATTGCAAGTTAAAGAAGGTGATTTAGCAGTTTTTTTACAAGGAACTTCTTATGAAGTTATTTATCAAGGAGATAAATATTTTATTGTACCACAATCTTCTATTTTGATGATTGAAAGAGATGAGGAATTATTTAATTGATTATTAAAAATTTAATATACAATCTCTAATTATTTGACAAGATTCATCAATTTCCTTCTTATTTATGACAAGAGGAGGAGCAAAACGTATAATATTACCATGTGTAGGTTTTGCAATTAATCCCTTTTTTTTCATTTTTAAACATATCTCCCAAGCTGTTGAACTGTCTTCAGAATCATTAATTACTAAAGCATTTAAAAGTCCCTTGCCTCTTATAAGATTTACAAGATCTGATTCTTTTGCTAAATCATTCATTTTTTTTCTAAAATAGTTTCCCATTAGCATTGCATTTTCTTCAAGGTTTTCATCTTTTACTACCTTAAGTGCAGTTTTTGCAACAGCACATGCAAGAGGATTTCCTCCATATGTTGATCCATGTTCTCCTGGTTTTATGCACATCATTATTTCATCATCTGCTAAAACAGCAGATACTGGTAAAACTCCTCCTGATAATGCTTTTCCGAGAATAAGGACATCAGGTCTAGCATCTTCATAGTCAGTAGCAAGCATTTTTCCAGTTCTAGCAATTCCTGTTTGAACTTCATCAGCCATAAAAAGAACGTTATATTGAGAACATAATTTTTTTACTCCAGCTAAATATCCTTCATCGGGAACAACTACTCCAGCTTCTCCTTGAATAGGCTCTACCATAAATGCGCAGACATTACTGTCTTGAAATGCTTCTTCTAAAGAATTTAAATCATTGTAGGGAATTAATTCATATCCTGGCATAAAAGGACCAAAATCTTTGTATGAAAGTGGGTCATTAGAACTAGATATTGCTGCTAATGTTCTTCCCCAAAAATTTCCGTTAGCAAAAATTATTTTTGCTTTATTTTCTTTAATACCTTTTATTAGATAACCCCATTTTCTGGCTAATTTATTCGCAGTTTCACCTCCCTCTACACCAGTATTCATTGGAAGTACTTTATCATAATTAAAATATTGAGTAATATATTTTTCATATTCTCCTAGAATATCATTATAAAACGCTCTTGAAGTAAGTGTTAATATTTTGGATTGCTCAATTAGTGAATTGATTATTTTTGGATGGCAATGACCTTGATTTACTGCAGAATAAGCTGATAAAAAATCAAAATACCTTTTACCTTCGACATCCCAAACATATACTCCTTTTCCTTTTGATAGAACTACAGGAAGTGGATGATAATTATGTGCTCCGTATTTATTTTCAAGATTTATCGCTTTAGAACTATTTTTTGTCATATTAGGGTGATTTTTTTATTAATAAAATTATAGAAATTATTAAATAATAAAAACTAAGACGAGGTTTGTTATTATTTACAGTTTTACGATATTTGCGTGCTAATTAAAAAAACTGTCATGTCTAAAGTTTGTCAGATCACAGGAAAAAGAGCTAGAGTTGGTAATAACGTCTCTAAATCAAATAATAGAACTAAAAGAATGTTTTATCCTAATCTTCATTTAAAAAAGTTTTATATACCTGAAGAAGATAAATGGATAAAAATTAAGGTTTGTTCATCAGCTCTTAAATCTATTAATAAGTTTGGAATTAGTGCAGTGTTAAAAAAAGCTAAAGAAAAAGGAACTTTAAGCATATAATTATGGCTAAAAAAGGAAATAGAATTCAAGTTATTTTAGAATGTACAGAACATAAGAAATCGGGTCTTCCTGGTACATCTAGATATATATCTACAAAAAATAAAAAAAATACTCCTGATAGAATTGAATTAAAAAAATATAATCCAATTCTTAGAAAATATACAATCCATAAAGAAATTAAGTAATGGCAAAGAAAGTAGTAGCATCTTTAAAAAATAAGTCAGGCATAAAATATGCGAAATTGGTTAGGTCAGTAAAATCTGATAAAACAGGAGCATATAAATTCAAAGAAGAAATTGTTATAGAAAAATACGTTAATGAAATACTTGCTGGAAAATCGCCGCAACAAGTTATAGATGAATTAAGAGAAAAAGAAAAAGAAGCTGCTAAAGTTGTTGCTGAAGCTCCAAAAGAAGAGGCTCCAAAAGAGGAAGCTCCAAAAGAGGAAGCTCCAAAAGAAGAGTCTCCAAAAGAGGAAGCTCCAAAAGAAGAGTCTCCAAAAGAGGAAGCTCCAAAAGAGG
>JAYZHG010000046.1:0-5024 GCA_036166735.1 Bacteroidota bacterium
AATGATAGCACACTTTTTATTACTTTTTTTAATTCTTCAACAAACACAGTTAGTGAAAAATATGTTGTCTTAGGTTGTGATTGCGAGTTACTATATTATGAAGATAAAGATCCAAGGCCTAACTAATTAAAAGCTATACCTTAATTGAATATAAACACCTTTCAATAAATTTTGAAAATCATCATCCACTTCACCATAAAAAAACTGACCAATAAAATTAAGATCAAAACTTTCATTAATGTCATAGGTGATATTTGGAGAAATAAACATAAAATTTACTCCTTTACCATAAAGTATAGTCAACGATGAATTTATAGCAGGAGTTATGAGTTTAGAAGCCTGAATTAAATAAGAATTTTTTGAAGGCATTAAATTTTTAGGTGATAATACATTTTCTGTAAGGGAACCCAAACTAAATACACTTGGATCAGAAAAACCGTTTGAGTTATAAAGATAAGATCCCAAAATATAAAATCCATTCTTAAATGAATAATCGACTGAAGTAGATAAACTAATAGAATTTTTTTGTTGAGAAGGAAAAATATCTTGTGGGTTTTTTATAATAAAATAAGTTAATTCACCCTTAAATCCTGCATTTTTAATATTTCCAGCCCATCCAGTACCAATTGCAATATCATCATAATAATTAGCTCCAAGAAACTGAAAATCATAACCCAACTTATTAATTTTATATAATCCAGCTACTACTGCTCCTTGATCTGAAGAAGGCTTATATACTAGATCAAAACTAGATAGATTATCTCCGGTATACTGAAATCGAATCACATCAGACCCAGGTCTTTCAATATAATCAAAATCAATAAAATTGTACGCGTTAAATAAATCATTAGAATTCCATATGGTATTGATTCCCCAATTAACTCTTTGCCTTCCTATACTTATCTCTATTTTATTTTTTTGGTATTTTAACCAAAATCTATCAATCATAGAATGCATCTTGAAATTTGTATTATCAACAATAAAATGTGATAAATCTAGGAGTCCATCATCAGATGAAATATAAGAATTTTCTCCAAACATCATCCTGTTTCTAAATTCTAATCCGAGAGAAAAATTTTCTCCAAAATATCCTCTTAGATTTAACCTATTATGTATGAGATGACTGATTTCAGAATCAAAATAACTGCTGTTATAATCAAGATATGATGGAAGATACTTAACATATCCGCTTAAAGTAAATTCAGATTTTTTTTCTTGAGCTGTAGATTCTAATGAAATTAGAATAATTATAAAAAATAATATATAACTATTTTTTAGTATCACTAACAATTTTTCCATCTTCTAAAGTTATAACTCTTCTAGCTCTATCAATTACTCTCTGATCGTGCGTTGAAAATATAAAAGTTATTTTTTCATTTTCATTCAACTTACTCATAATATCTAAAAGATTAGAGGTTGATGCTGTATCAAGATTTGCGGTTGGTTCATCAGCAAGAATAAACTTTGGTTTTGAAGCTAATGCTCTTGCAACAGCAACCCTTTGCTGTTGTCCTCCTGAAAGTTCAGATGGCCTTCTATCTTTCATTTCGTATAAATCAACTTGGTTTAGTAATTCATCAGTCCTTAACCTTCTAGATTTTTCATCAATTCCTTGAAGTAACATTATCATCTCGATATTTTCTTTAGCAGATAAGACAGGAATTAAATTATATGACTGAAAAACAAATCCTATATTGTTTAACCTATACTGAATTATATTGCTCCCAGATAGTCGTGTGATATTTTCACCAGCTATATATACATCGCCAGAGGTTGGGTTATCAAGACCTCCAACACAATTTAAGAATGTGGTTTTACCAGACCCCGATGGCCCCACAACAGAAGTAAATTCTCCCTCTTTAAATAGTGAATTCACATCATTAACAGCTTTGACCTCAAATTTACCAGGGTTATAAATTTTAGATAAGTTTTTAGTTTCAATCATAATTCAAATTTAAAAAGTTTTTGTTGCTTCAACTGGATTAATTTTTAGTGCCCTCAAAGAAGGAAAAATTGATGAAATAATTGATATAATAAAAACCATTATTGCAACTATATAATATTGCTCATCAGGAACTTTAAAATATAATCGGGTTCCAACACCAAAATTTTCAAGACCAGCTTCAACAACGCTTAAGTCAATACCAACCACAGAGTAATATTCTACGATAAAATAAGAGGAAAGCAAACCAAAAGGAAGAGCTATCAACGATAGAAAAATTGTCTCAAAACATATCATCAAAAATATTTTAAATCTGTTCATCCCAATAGACATAAGCATCCCAATTTCTCTCTTTCTCTCAAGTATAGCCATTAGCATAGTGTTTACAATTCCAAATGATAATCCAATTAAAATTATCATCATAAAAATGTAAAGAACAGCTGCAAGCATTTCATTGGCATATGCAAGGTCTTTAGATATATCATCCCATGCCTCAACAACATTATTAGAACTGTAAGGAATCAACTCATTTTTGACCTCATCTCTTAATTCAATATCCGTCAGCAATATCGGCATCTCATGAAATCCAGAAAAATTTGGTAAATTATTAGTAATGCTTACATTTCTTACAAATACGTTAGCCCCATCATACCTAGAATTACCAGATCTAAAAATACCCTCAACCCTATACAGAAGAGATGTTAGATCATAATTATCATCTTGGAATGTTATAACAACTTTGGACTTTATTCTTAGATTTAATCTGTCTGCTAATTTCTTTCCGACAAGAATAGTATTATCCCTCTTTGATTTAAAATATTCTCCTTCTATTATTTTTTCATAAGTATTAGTAACTTTTATCTCTTCACTAGGGTTTATTCCCTTAACCTGGATGCTATATGATCCATTTGAGTTAGACAACATCCCATTCAAAATAATTCTCTTAGAATAAGACACCACCCTATCATCATTATTGATTGCTTTTTCAATTTGAGGAAGATTATCTATTTTAAGTTTTATATTATAATCCTCAGAGAAAGACTTATTATGAATTTGGATGTGTGAAAGATAAGTGTCAACAGCATTATTCATTCTTTCCTCGTTAAGTCCATAGGATATTGCTATCATAATAATCCCACCTAATATCCCAAAGATAACTGACATTATTACCACAAAACTTCTCAATTTGCTTCTCCAAACATTTCTCCAAGAAATCTTAATTAGTGTTATTATGTTCATATTTTCATAGATTTTACTGGATTAAGATTTAATATTTTTATAGCAGGATAAATGGATATCAACAAAGAAAATATAAAAATAACAAGCGCATGAGATAGAGGAATATCCCATGAAATTGACATAGGAGCTAATGGAGAAAAACCTAAATCTTCCAACATTTGATCAGCTCCTTCGCCCATCAAGGCAGCCATGTCAATAGGATTTAGATTGAAGTAGTAACTTATAGGATATGTTAAAATAATTGCTAAGAAAACTCCTATCATAGATAAAATAATTGTTTCAATTAAGATAATGCCAAATAGCCTAACTCTGCTCATTCCGATTGATATTAAAACACCAAACTCATACTTTCTTTCCTCAGTCATCATCAGAACAGTACCAAACATCCCAAACACAACTATTATATATAAGATAAAAGCCATAATTAATCCACCAGCATTATCAGCAGTAATTGTCTGCTCAATCTCGGGTAGAGTCTTCTTCCAACTCATAATTTCATAGTCTTTAGAGAGAATTTGAGACAAATCCTTAACAATTTTCTCCTCATCATAGTATTGCTCTTTATCAATAATTATATGTGTAGATATCTCTTCAGAAGAGACATAATTTCTTGCTGACTCTATAGCCATAAAAATACCAAGCTTATTAAGATCTGGATTTTTTAAATCAATTACTCCTTTAACTGGATATTTTCCCGCTGCCATCATACCTCTGTATCCTTGACCATAGAGAATCAAAGTGTCATTCTCTCTTATATCAAAATATTCTGCAATTCCTTTACCAACTATAATTTCATTCTCACCAAGATTAAATGATCCAGATAACATTTTTTTATTCCAATCTGTTATTTTCTGCTCATCAGATATGTCAACTCCATTTATTACACCTCCTTTGGTCTTTTCACCCATCGATATCAATGAAAACGTCTGTAGTCTCTGAACAATATTTTCAACACCTTCTACTGAACTTATATCATCTATTAGTTTTTGATCTACTTCCATGGCATTATCAAGGCTTTGATTATCCCAGTAACCTTCGGCATGAACCTCAACATATCCAGCATATGACTCGACAACTGTCGTAATTATATTATCATAGAAACCAAACTGCAAAGCCCTCATTAATATTATAAGAAATAAAGCAGCAAAAATCGAAGTAACTGTAATTAAAGTTCTTTTCTTATTTCTATAAATATTTCTCCATGCTATCTTAAATATCATCTTAAATTTTTCATATAGTTTGGTAAAAAGAAACGTTCGTTTATATCAATATCAAATTTCCAGACTAGCCTCTCTACAATAGTCTTATTTCCTTCTTTATCTAACGGAACAAATTCAATAATTGCGGGTAGCTTTTTTCCATCAAAATTTTTTATTGCTTTTCCTGTCATAATACTTGTCATTTCATCATACTCATCAAAAAATTGAGTTTTTAACTGCATATAATCTCTCTTATCTATCCACATCACAAGCTTTCCCCATACTACAGCTGCATCTTCATTTGGTATAAGTTCTATTATCCAACAATCTAATCCATCAATAATTTCATTACCAATTATGCTATTGGTATAATCATCAGTTATTGAAGATCTTTGGACAAGATCATCATTTGTAAAATCCGTTCCCATCCAGTTTTGCATCATCATAGATGGCGGTAATTTGATTGTTCTCTCAATAGAAGGAATATAATTCCATACTTCATTCTCTCTCTTTAAGAATACTGTTCCTTTCTCTTTTGCAGGAGAAAGTACAACAGAAGTAAAATAATCTTCTCCAATAGACCATCCTTTCATTGTCATTTCCTTACTCCACTTAGGTCGAACAATCTTTATCATCATTTCCTG
>JAYZHG010000047.1:0-2533 GCA_036166735.1 Bacteroidota bacterium
TCCCTTCCTCAATTCTATTTTCAATGTCAGGTTTAACCCAATACTTTACCGTTTCACTTAAACTAGGTTCTCTAACAACCATAGTCACTTCTTTTGCTCCTTTTCTATAAGTTTCAAGTGCTACATCCACAGCTGAATTTGCAGCTCCAACCACCGCTATTTTCATGCCAAAATATGGATGGGGCTCGTCATAATAATGTTTGACTTTACCCAACTCTTCACCTGGCACATTCAAATTATAGGGTATATCATAGAAACCTGTAGCGATAATTATTTTGTTTGCTTGATATGTTCCCTTAGAAGTCTTAATAGTAAAATTATTTTTTTTTGTGATTTCAAAAACCTCCTCGTAAAGATTTACATCTAACTTCCAAGAAGAAACCACTCTCCTATAATATTCTAGAGCTTCCGACTTAGTTGGTTTGGTATTATGAGAGATAAATGGAACATCACCAATTTCTAATTTATCTGCAGTAGAAAAAAAAGTCATGTTTTTTGGGTAGTTATATAAAGAGTTTACCAAACAACCTTTATCAATAATAAGATAAGAGAGATTAGCTTTTTTCGCTTCTATTCCACAACATATACCAATTGGACCAGCCCCTATAATACAAACGTCAACATTCATTTTATAATTTTATAATTTTATAATTAAATACTAACGGATTTAATACTTCTACGAGATTAGCAATAAAATTTTCGTCCAATGCATAATAATGTAAAAAATTATCATACCTCTCTTGAGATGAATTATTTCCAAATAATGAACCATATAAATTGTCTATGTCTTGAACCAATTTAGCATTTGAAGATTTTTGGGCTTTTTTGTACTTCTTTTCTAACTCGATAATTGAGTTAATGGTTTTCTTACTTCTAGATTGTACATTTCCAGACATAGATTTATCAATAGATGAATACTTATCTACTAATGATTCATACGCCTCTTTAATCGTTTTAATTTCATCATCAAAATTATTTTTATTATCAGAATAAATATTAAGTAGAGTTTCTATCACATTCTTTTTTCCTTCAAATAATTGAGAAAGTTCAATCCCATATTTTGTTACTATTTTCTGACTTCTTTTTGCTAGTAACAAAACAAAATCTCTAGGTAGAACAACAGGATAATTGATTTTATACTTATCAAAAAAATTTTTAAATTCTAACCAATAAGTAATCTCTGCAGGACCTCCAATGTAACAGACATTTGGAAGAATATGTTCCTGATAGAGGCATCTTGTAATAACATTAGGACTAAATTTTTCGGGACTTTTTTCTATCTCTTTTAGAATCTCTTCTTCAGAAAAAACAATGCCCGTATTGTTAATATTATAACAATTATTGCTAAAAACTATTCTCTCCCTCATTCCCTCTTCCATATAAAAGAAATTGATTTTCCTTACATGTACCTGAGATTTCTCTTCTTTATCTTTTGAAATATTTTTGATTGAATTATTTATAATATCATCTTTGATTATAGGTGCAAAACATTTCTTTAACCTCTTAGAGTTTGCATCAACAACCACAAGCCCATAAGAACCAAATAAGGAATGCATGTATTTTCTTACTGCCTCAGAAAGACTCTTACTTTTAAGATAGGCATCTTTAAAAATCGAAATTTTTTCTGGTAATTCATCGAGTATACTCTTAATGGATGTAGGATCTATCTTTCCAACTGCTCCAGTAGGATTAATATCCCATGTATATTTCTTTCCAAACGCTTGAAAAGACTGTATCTCCTTAAAATCATGATCCTCAGATGCCATCCAGTATACAGGAACATAATGTTTATCTGGGTATGTATTGTTTAATTCTTGAGTTAGCTTTATTGTTGATACAATCTTATAGATAACATATAATGGCCCAGTAAAAATATTAAGTTGATGACCGGTAGTTACAGTATAGGTATTTGAATCTTTAATTGACTTAATGTTATCACTAACTTTTTTTATTTCAGAGATTCCTTTGTATTGATCCGTAAGAACTTCAGACAAAAGTTCTCTCTCATCAGATGATACTTTTTTCTGTTCACTTAAAGACTTGATTTTTTCAATAGATAGAGAATGACTATCTGATACATAATCGTTAAATTTTTTTGAAAATAAATTTGTCGCTAAAAAATCGATGTTATGTAATTCCATAATTATATTTTTCCTATTAAATCGTATTCTTTTGCTTCTGTAATAAGAATATCTGAAAAATCTCCAATTCTCAGATGAGAATTCATAGCAGGAATAATGACTTCATTATCAACCTCAGGAGAATCGAACTCAGTCCTACCATAATAATTTTTTGAATCCCGTCTATCTATCAATACTTTGAGCTTTTTTCCAATATATTTTTTGTTGTTAGCAAAAGAAATTTTTTGTTGTAAACTCATAATAATGTTCGATCTTTTTCTCTTTAAAGTTTCTGGAACATCATCAACTAAAGAATGGGAATGTGTTCCTTCCTCATGGGAATATGTAAAGATACCAAGCCTATTAAATTTATTTTTTTCAACAAATTCATACATTTCATTAAAATCTTCTTC
>JAYZHG010000048.1:0-3213 GCA_036166735.1 Bacteroidota bacterium
TATTATTGACCAATGCGGAAGATATAGATGATGAAATTTCAGTATATCGATCTTCCATAATACCAAACATTGCAATGGATGTTTCAATATTATTCTTTTCTACAGTTTTATCAATAATTGAATAAAAATTAGAAACTGCTGAATGATTAAATGTTTTATTAATGTCTTTTTTATTTACACCAAGTTTTAATAAATACTTTTTATATGTTTTACCATGGGAATCTTTGATATTTCCATTTCCATGTTCATCAATAATATTTTCTAATATTATCAGTCTGTCTTCATAGTTATCGATCTTAGAACAAAGTGAGAACATTGGGCGGGAAAAATAACAAACAGCACTATAAAAGTTGGCCTGAGAACTTTTAAACAACTCAAAAGACATTGAACCATCAAGCAAGCTAGAAAAATATATCTGAGATGATATTGATGTTTCATTCTTTAATTTATTTATATATGAATCCATTTATATCTCTCCAGTAGAAATATATAAAATATCGCTCTTATTAAGAGATGGTGCAAATGGTGAAAAAGAAAAAATATTACACCTTGTGTTTGTTGTAATCCCACTATAATCGAGCCATTTTATTTTTTCAGTTTCACGATTATCAACTGCAAAACATGCCAACCCTTTTTCTTTGTTAATTATTTCTGAAATACTTTGATTAAGTTTGGATGAAAATTTCTTAGTCAGTATTTGTGGATGTAGATGTCCTAATTGCATGATTGAATCGTCAGTTGTAGACAGGATATCTTTTATCCCTTCATTCCATAGTACGTTTTCTATACGAAGAGGGCTGAGATTGACTGAACTGCAGTTCTCATTCTCAGGTAAGGAATTTATATCTAATGAAAGAAGGGTACTTGGATCAACCATATAAATATTCAAAGTTGCTGAGTGTGATGGTAATTTTGCAGGATTGAAACCTTTGAAAGTTCTATCTACTCCTTTACCATCTTTTAGCATAGTACAATAATAGTTGAAATCCCAACCTTGATAATCTGGTGTAATTGGCCATCGTTTAACAAGATACCATAGTAGTTTTCTTAGAATATTCTTTTTTCTGTGGTCTAAATCAATTTTCAAATCTGATATGTAAAAACCTGTATATTCTTTATTCTTTATTCTTATAGGTTTCCAAATTCCGGCAATGGTTCCTATGACCTTATTCCTTTTTTTTATTGCTACAAATCTTGTTTTAAAACCTTGCTGAGTAAAAAAGGTATGATAATTTTCTCCATGAATAATTCTAAAATTTCCAAGTCCATTTTCTAAAGGGTATTCTATTTTTTCTTCAAGTGATCTGAAATCATGGATATACTTATTAATATTTTCCGGGCCAATAATATCAAATTCATATTTCATTTGCGGATAAACAGTTTAAAATGGTCGTAGAATAGGCTTCTATCATGTATTTGCCAGTATAAATCAAATGAATTTTCTTCAACAAAATATTTACTAAAAATATTAATCCAATCCTTATGATTATTTAATTGTCTTAGAATTATAGCAGAGCCTTTTTTTAATTGTGATAAGTATTCTGCATGTTCTTTTACAGATTCAGTTTCACTCCAATCAAATATATTTGAAAGGCTCACAATATTGTAGGAAGAAATATTCTTTATAGTAAAAATATCTCCTTCTATTAATTCTAAAACTTGATTGCCGTTTGAAGATAGATAAGGAAAAACGAATTCCGATTTATAGTATCCTAGAAAAATATGTTGTAAAAAAGGATTTAAATGCGAATCTGTCCGAAGAATTCCTTCTATAATCTTTTTTTTCATATAATTGATATATGACCCGGGGTCTCCATGTTTAGTGGCTTTATCACTAAAAATTTTCGTTATAGAAATATCATTAAAAACATCTTCAAATGGTTTGTAAATGTTATCATGATTTAGCCAATTAGTTTGAATAATTCTTCTTTGATTTGAAGTGGTCTCAACATCAAAAAATTTATTTAATTCATATTCTCCAGATATATTATTAATAAATGATTTTCGTAGATCTTGAAACATTTTATCAAATTTCCCTGATTGATTTAAGCATGAATCATTCTTATTAGAAATATTTAATGCATCATAATTAGAATTTCTTAAAGCTTTTATTTTTTTATTAATATGAGATAGTTGATAGGGATTTATATCAAAAACTGTTAAATGTAAATCTGGGTAAATTGTTTTCAAAGTTAGAGCGATACAGCCACCGCTGCCTATTGCAAGCATTCGTTCAGGTTTATGTTGTTCAATAACTTGACACTCAACCAAGTGATCTTCTCGATTAACAGCAAATAAAACTGAACTAAAAATTGAGGACATATAATATTATATTTTTAATTATTTAATAATATAATCACTAATTAAATAAAATTATAAAAAATTAGTATTTATTATTATGCACTAAATCACCACAAGAAAATGCTAGAAAAATTGATACTATAAAATAGCAACTCTAAATGGTAAATGGGATCTCATCAGGATTAAATTTGGTATGCGATGCAATCCAATCCAATCAAAAAACCAATTAATCGATTGATACTACAAGAACTGGATAAAGGACTACCCGGTCACCCATAAATTCTAATAAATTGATTTTAATTAATAACCCGCCATAAAATAATTAAACGTATTTCAATAGATGATTAAAGTTTTGCCATATGATCGTTTTTATACCAAAGTCATGGATCTTTCTTTTTGGATAAGCACAAAAATCCTGCGCTTCGGACAGTACGAAAATGAAAGCATCATCAAGTTTGCTGCTACAGATGAAAATAGTAATGTTCTCGATTATGGCTGCAACACGGGTAGGCATGCTTCATTTGTAAAACGGGCCTATGGATGTAATATAATGGGTGCGGACATAAATACCGCAGCCATAGCCGCCTGTAAAAGCAAAGGAATAGCAGCAGAACTGATTAGCCCGAAATTTTTCGAGAAGTATAAATCCTCATTTGATATCATAATAAATTCACATGTTTTGGAACATGTGGACCACCCTAAAGATCTTTTGGTAAATATCAGAGGGATGTTAAAGGACAAGGGCACTTTTGTGATTGCAATACCGCAGGAGAGAATCCGGGGTGACATCACTATTTTACAAATCCTTTATTTTTTACTCAGATTGAAATTTGAGAATCCCCACAAACACAAGTTCTCAAAAAATGAATTATACTCGTTATTGGAGGAAGCAGGATTTGTACCACAAGATTT
>JAYZHG010000049.1:0-10081 GCA_036166735.1 Bacteroidota bacterium
AAGAAGATAATATTATTTCTAAAATTATTTTAGATTTGGTTCCCTATAATATTAATAAAATATTCAATGGATAAAACATTTATCAATGTAATTAGTAATTCACTCTCTTTTTCACTTAAAAAAGCAAATGTTATAAATGTCAAAAAATCTTTTACTATAGAAAATTATTATGATATTGAAAACACGATAATTTTACCAATTTCAGGAAATTTTAGATATGGTAGATATAAAAAAAAGATTTTAAATAATGAGGTGTTATTTATCCCTGCCCATAATACTATATCTCTTTCATTTGGATCAAATAGGTCAAGTACTTTTGCATATGAAGATTTTATAGATATTAAGGAAAAGTATCTAATAGAAGAAAATGTTTTAAGACATAGTTCTAAAGCTGATAGATATCTTATAATGAATGTGGATGTTAGGGCTTATGATCTTATTAATATATTTCATTCAAAATATTTAAAATCTATGATGATTTCTAATAATTCAAAAGTATTATCGCTTTTAAAAGATATTATGAGAGAGATGTATTATAGTTATCCAGGAAGTAAAAAGGTCATGGAACTAATTTCTAATCAATTAATATATGAAATCATAAGAATTATTCTTTCTAAGCAGCCGATGTTTTCTAGCATTGAGGAAAATTTTAAATATTTTAATGATAATAAAATTATAGATTTATTTCAATTCATTGATTCTAATTTGGAGAAAGAATTGTCTAATAGAGTTTTGTCTAATCATTTAAATATTTCTGAAGATTATGTTGGTCAATTTTTTAGAAATAACGTTGGTTTTTCTCCTCAGGATTATATTGAACATAGAAGAATGGAAAGAGCTATAGAACTTTTAAGAGAAAATTCTGATCAAATAAAAAGTATTAGTAGTGTGGTTGGCTATAGAGATACGGCTTATTTCTGTAGAAGATTTAAATTAATGTTTGGTGTTCAGGCAGGGAAGATGAAAAAGAGAATAAATGAATTTTAAGTTTATCTTTTTATTCCTTTATTAAATTCAGACTCTATTAAGTTTTTAAATTTTCCTGATTTGGCAAAAGTATAAAGTCCAATAAAAATTATTATGTAAAAAAGAGTTATAATAGAATATCCTAGGTAACTGCTTTCCAGTATTTCATTCAAATAGTTTCCAAGTGTAATGCTTACAAATCCTATTACAAATAATAATATTAGAAATAGTATAAAAAAAGATATTAGTCTTGAAACTGCTGCTGATATTTTATCAACAAGATCTACTTTCATTATATCAAATCTCTCCTTAAGGAAAGATGTTATTGAGTCAATAAGCTTATCTATTTTAATCATATTACAATAGCAAAGTTAATTTCTTTTTATTAAATGTTACTTAACATTCATTTAACATTTATTTAATATGAATTAATATTTATCATTTACATATTCATATACTTTTGCTCACATGAAATTTCAAAGAAACGAATTAATAATTCCTTCAATTTTAACAGTCATTTGCTGGATAGTTTATCCATATCCTGCAATAGCTATGTGGACTGTTTTTTTTCTTGCGGCGTATTCTGCGATCGCTAATGATAGCATTCAGACAATAGGAACTTTTATTGCATCCAATTCTGATAAGAAATGGTACTATTTATGGATATATATGGGAGGGATTTTTCTTTTTACTGTTAGTTATAGTTGGATGAATTATGGAGGAGATATAAGTTATGAGAGATTAGTATCTAAAGGGTTAAATGAGGCTCCAACAGAATTTAAATTTTTACAAGTATTTGCTCCTGTTGCTTTATTAATTATGACTAGATTTAAGATGCCAGTATCAACATCAATTCTCTTGTTAAGTGCGTTTGCTACACAGGCTAGTTCTATTACAAGTATTTTAGAGAAAAGTTTTTTTGGTTACTTTATTGCTTTTACTGTAGCGGCAATTATTTGGTTAATAACTTCAAAATTATTTGAAAAATATAAAAATTCGAAACCATCAAAGTTATGGATGCCTTTACAATGGTTATCTAGTGGTGCTCTTTGGTCAGCTTGGATAATGCAAGATATGGCAAATGTTGCAGTTGTCTTGCCAAGGTCTCTTTCTTTTGAACAATTTTTTGTCGTTGCTTCATTTATTTTCTTTGGTTTAGGCTTATTATTTTATTTGAGAGGTGATAGAATTCAAGAAATTGTTACTGAAAAAACAGATATAATAGATGTAAGGGCTGCTACTGTTGTTGATTTTATTTATGCTTGTTTATTATATTATTTAAAAGTAATTAGTACGATACCTATTAGTACTACATGGGTATTTATTGGACTTTTGGGAGGAAGAGAACTTGCTATTAATTTAAGATTAAATAAGGCGAATGTGAGTTTAAGTATCAAAATGATTTTAAAAGATGCCCTATATGCCGGGATTGGTTTACTTATTTCTTTGATAATAGCATTTTCAGTAAATGAAAATATGAGAAATGAATTATTTAATTAAATAAATCTTTTATTTATATTTTCTTTATTGTATTTTGATTTTTTCAGGAATTATTATTGAGTTTGGAAATGTTTTTTTGAATTTATTGTAGTCTCTATTGGCATTAAATCTATTATAATATTTTCCAACTTTGACTCTGTAATTTGGTTGAGTAAAAATTGTTATTCTTTCAGTTAAACTATCTAACTTATTTAACTTAATTTCAGTTTCTTCAGCAAGAATTCTGTTGTCTCCTAAATATAATTGTATTGTGAATCCTTCTACATAATCATTTTTTTTATTTTCATATTTTATGATGTTAAGAATGCTGTCTAATTCATTTTTAATTGTTGGCACTTTAGTATTATTGTTATTTGAAAGTATAAAATTACTTTTTGAAATGGTTTTTTTAGTATCTCTAGTATATGATAAATCTTCAAAATATCCTTTTTGATTATTATTGATACTAGAATTATTTGATTGAATCTTACAAGAAAAAAAGATAGTAAATATTAAAATAATATAATTTTTCATAAATATTTAATCTTCAATTATTGTACATTTTTCAGCATTTATATCACTTTCAACTTTTTTGAATTTAATATCTTTTATAATTCTTCCATCTTCATATCTAACAGAAATTTTTGAATTTCTTCCAAAAACTTTTTGAGATTTTATTGGTTGTGTAGTTTGAATTTGAGAAGTTTTATGGCCTAAAGTTTTATTTCTTTCGTCAACTGATCCAGAACCAGCATCTTCTTTTTTTGTTACATAATTTTCTTTTCTTTTTAGTTTTTTTGCTTCTTGAACTTCATCAGAATTTTGAATAGGAATTTGAGCTTTTGTTAAAAATGAAATAGTGTCTTGATTAACTTTGGCAATAAATTTTTTAAAGAGTTCAAATCCTTCGAATTTGTATATAACTAAGGGGTCTTTTTGTTCATATACTGCACTCTGTACTGATTGTTTTAAATCATCCATTTCTCTTAAATGTTCTTTCCAATTAAAATCTATCATTCCTAGACTAATGATTTTTTGCATTTCATCTATTATAATACTTCCTTCATTTGCGATTGATTTTTCCAAATTAACCGAAACACCTATTTGTTTTTTACCATCTGTAAATGGTATAAGGATATTTTTTACTGTTCCTCCTCTATCTTTTTTAATTTTTTTAAGAATGGGAAGAGCAGATGATTTTATAAAATCATTTTTTGTTTTATAATTATTTAAGACTTTTTCGTAAAGATTATTTGTAATTACAGTTGCTTCTTCTTTATCAAATTCTTCTTTAGAAAATTTATTAAAATCAATCCCTAGAATTGTAACAGAATTTAATCTGAAGTCATCGTAATTTTGTCCATCTTTTGAGCTTAATACAATATCTTCACATGTATCGTATAACATGTTTAATATGTCTACATCTAATCTCTCTCCTTTCATTGCATTTCTTCTTCTTTTGTATATAACTTCTCTTTGAGAGTTCATTATATTATCGTATTCAAGAA
This sequence comes from Bacteroidota bacterium, assembly GCA_036166735.1. Classification (GTDB taxonomy): domain Bacteria; phylum Bacteroidota; class Bacteroidia; order Cytophagales; family MED-G16; genus JAPYTU01. The sequence continues at coordinate 3,954 of JAYZHG010000049.1, forward strand.
GTCTTTTTCTAATAGCAAAATTATTTTCTTCTACTTTTTTTTGAGCCCTTTCGATAGATTTTGTTATCATACTATGTTGAATAACTTCATCTTCGTCCATATTCATTCTATCCATGACTTTTATCATTCTTTCAGAACCAAAAAGTCTCATAAGATTATCTTCCAGAGAAACAAAAAATTGTGATGATCCAACATCTCCTTGTCGTCCAGAACGTCCCCTTAATTGTCTATCTACTCTTCTAGATTCATGTCTTTCTGTACCAATTATTGCAAGGCCACCATTTTCTTTAGATTCATCAGTAAGTTTGATGTCTGTTCCTCTACCAGCCATATTAGTAGCAATGGTGACAGTCCCAGATTTACCAGCTTCAGCAACTACATCTGCTTCTTTTGCATGTTGTTTTGCATTTAAAACTTGATGATTTATTTTTTTCATATTAAGCATTCTACTTAATAATTCTGAAATTTCCACCGATGTTGTTCCCACTAAAATTGGTCTGCCATTATTTCTTATCTCAGTGATTTCATTGATGACAGCATTAAATTTACCTTTTAATGTTTTATATACCTTGTCTTCCATATCAGATCTTGCTATTTTTCTATTAGTTGGTATAACAATACAATCGAGTTTATAAATTTCCCAAAATTCTCCAGCTTCAGTTTCTGCTGTACCAGTCATTCCTGATAATTTATTGTACATTCTAAAATAATTTTGGAGAGTTATAGTTGCATATGTTTGGGATGCATCTTCAATTTTTACATTTTCTTTAGCTTCAATTGCTTGATGAAGTCCATCAGAATACCTTCTTCCATCCATAATTCTACCAGTTTGTTCATCTACAATTTTTACTTTTGAATCCATAACAACATACTCTTGATCTTTTTCAAATAAGGAATAAGCTTTAAGTAATTGGTTTACAGTATGGATTCTTTTTGTTTTAATACTATAGTCTTGGATGATTTTATCTTTATCTTTTGTTATGTCTTCTAATGATTTATTTGAATTTTCAATGGCATTTATTTCAGTCCCTATATCAGGTATTATAAAAAATTTAGGATCTTCACTAGCACTTGTAATTGTGTCAATGCCTTTTTCAGTTAGTTGGATACTATTGCTTTTTTCTTCAATAGTAAAGTATAGAGGTTCATCAGCTTCAGGCATCAATTTTGAATTGTCTTGTAAATAATAATTTTCAATTTTTTGCATTATTGCTTTGGTCCCTAATTCACTTAAATATTTAATTAGTGGTTTATATTTAGGAAGACCTCTATGAGCTCTGAAAAGAGATAGTCCACCCTCTGATTCATTTTTTTCAGCTATTAATTTTTTTGCTTCTGCTAAATATTGAGTTACTAGTTTTTTTTGTAAATCAAATAATTGTTGAACTCTTGGTTTTAAATCAAAAAATTCATGTTCATCTCCTTTTGGAATAGGTCCAGAAATAATTAATGGGGTTCTTGCTTCATCAATTAAAACAGAATCAACTTCATCCACCATTGCAAAATTATGTTTTCTTTGAACGAGCTCGTGACTTTCTCTAACCATATTATCTCTTAAATAATCAAACCCAAATTCATTATTAGTGCCGTATGTTATATCGGCTTTATAAGCATTAATTCGTTCTATAGAGTTAGATTCATACTTATCTATACAATCAATGGTTAGTTCATGAAATTCAAAAATTGGAGCATTCCATTCTGCGTCTCTTTTTGCTAGGTAATCATTTACTGTAACAATGTGAACTCCTCTTCCAGATAATGCATTTAAATAAGCTGGTAAGGTAGCAACTAGTGTTTTTCCTTCTCCGGTTGACATCTCTGAAATTTTTCCTTGATGCAAAACAACGCCACCTATTAATTGAACATCATAATGGATCATATTCCATAAAATTTTACTACCCGCAACCATCCATTCATTTTTCCATATGGCTTTATCGCCTTTTATTTCTATATTATCTTTAGTTTGTGATAATTTTCTGTCATGATCTCCTGCTATGACTTCTAATTGTTTATTTTCAGAAAAACGTCTTGCAGTTTCCTTAATTACAGCAAATGCTTGAGGTAATATCTCATTTAATTTATCTTCTATAATTATTATTTGTGATTCTTCTAATTTGTCAATTTGATTTAAAATATTTTCTTTTATTTCGATTTCTTCTCCTGCTGATTTGTAAGATTTTTTTAAATTTAAAATCTCTTTAGATGTTTGTTCTAATTCTTTATTAATTTCTTCTTTAAAGTATTTGGTTTTATTTCTTAAATCTTGATCTGATATTTTTGATAAAGCATTATACTCATCATTTATTTTATTAACATATGGTTGTAGCTTTCTTAAGTCTTTTTCACTTTTAGAGCCTAGTATTTTTCGTAAACCTTTATTTAGGAAGCCTAACATTATATAAAATTTACTTCAAATTTATACATTAAAGATTAAGTATTAAATGGATGATTCTTTTAATTATTAATTAATTAATATCAATTATACTAGACTTATTTAATTCTTTTTTAGGAATTTCAACTTTTTTTTAAATCTTAGGAAAAGGCATGAAATAAATTTTGTAAAACTAAAAAAATCCTATATTTGCATCCAAAATAAAATTATATCTAATATGAATATTAAACTAAATTCAGAAAATGTAGAATTGAGGAAAACATTTCCTGAATTTGGTGCTGGTGATATAATTAATGTATTACTCAAAATTAGAGAAGGAAATAAAGAGAGAACACAACAGTTTCAAGGAACGGTTGTTCAAAGAAAAAATGTTGGTTCTAATGGAGAGACATTTACAATAAGAAAAATTTCAGATTCTATTGCTGTTGAAAGAATAATTCCTATTTTTTCTCCTAGTATAGAGAGAATTGAATTAATTAGAAAAGGTAGAGTCAGAAGATCAAGAATATATTATTTAAGAAAAAGAAAAGGTAAACTTGCTAAGATTAAAGAAAAAATATAGTTTTAGAATTAATCTTTAAAGATTCCTTTTTTTGTAATGCAATTACATTTTTATAAGTATCAGTCATCAGGCAATTCTTTTATATTAATCGATAATTTAGAAAACAAAATATCTCTTTTAAAAAGTCAAATAATTAAACTATGTGATTATAGTTTTGGTGTTGGTTCAGATGGTTTAATTATTTTGAGTTCTGTATTAGGAATGGATTTTGAAATTATATTTTATAATCCCGATGGTTCTTTAAGTTTTTGTGCCAATGGAAGTTTGTGTGCTCTACATTTTCTAAAAAAAAATAAATTTATTCATGGAGAGTGTATTTTTAAAGCATTTGATGGACTTCATACCGCAATAATTGAAAATTATATTCATTTAAAAATGAAAGATATTGATAAGTATACAAAACTTGATAATGGATATTATTTGAATTCCGGAGCACCTCATCATGTAAAATTTGTAAATGGAGAATTGTTATATGTGAACATTATTAAAGAATATAAGAATATTAGAAAGCATAATTTTTATAAAAAAAAATTATGCAATATTAATCTAGTATCTATAGAAGATGAAAAAACAATTTCTATTAGAACTTTTGAAAAAGGAGTTAATAGAGAAACTTTAAGTTGTGGTACAGGAGCAGTAGCTTCAGTAGTTGCTACATCAATTAAGGAAAATTTAGTGATAAATTCTGTTAAAACTAAGGGAGGTAAATTAAAAGTTGTTTTTAATAAAAATAAAAAAGATAAATTTTCAGATATTTATTTAATTGGATCTCCCCAGGAAGTGTTTAGAGGAAAAATTAATCTTTAAATATTTAATATGTTCTAAATATTGATTTCATCTATTTAATAATAATTTTTTAACCCTAATTTAACAAATGTGCTAATTATAATAGATAGCATTGTAGATATGAAAGAACAATACTTTTTTGTGATTAGAAAATTATTATTAATATTTTTTTTACTCTTTTTATTTGTAGATGTTAAATCTCAAACAAATTTTGAAAATTGGTCTGTATTTGATATAGCTGGAAAAGTTAAGAAGAATATAGAATTAAAGTTTGAGTATAAAAATAAATATAGTCATGAAGATAGTCAATTAAGATCATCACACGTTGATTTTGGTGTGAATTATAAGATTAATAAATTGACAATTGGAGGATTTTACAGAGAAATTTATGAAATAAAGAAAGAAAATAGAGTTTCTGAGTTTAGGCCTCATTTAGATATTTCATATAAGTTTAATAATAATTTAAAATTAAGACTTCGAAATGAATATCGTATAAAAGAGTTAAGTGATAATGCATTTCGATTTAGATTTAGATCTTCATACTTTCTTAATATTTGGGATAATTTTAATCCTTTCTTTCAAAATGAAATTTTTATTTCAAAAAAGCAATTAGTCAGAGATAGAGTTAATTTAGGAATTAACATAAAGATTAATAATACTCCCTTTAAGATAAAACCAAGTTATTTATTTGAGGCAAATAGAAAATTATCAGAAAATACCGTTAATTGGAGCTATAGGCATGTTTTATTAGTAGCTTTTAATATTAGATTCTAGTTTTCAGATTTATATAATTTATTATTATTGATTTTAAATAATCCCTTTTAATTAGTTTGAATAAGCACTATTTGGATATTTCTTAACAATTCCTTAACATTGTCTTAACATTAAGATAATTAATAATTTTGTTATGTATATTCCTACTTTAAAAAAGTCATATAAACTAAAGACGATAAAAAGAATAATAATTGGATTATTTGTTGTGTTACTATTTTTGACTTTTTCTTCTTTTTCTTCTATTTATAATCTGTAGTTCATAAAGATTATTTTAATAAACAATTTATTGTTTTGATTATTTAAGTAAATCTGGTCTTTTAGATTTTGTCTTTTTATAAGACTTATTGATTCTCCATTCATCAATTTTTTTTTGATTTCCCGATAATAATATTTTAGGAACTTTCCATCCTTTAAAATTAGCGGGTCTAGAATAATTTGGGTGACCTAATAAATTATCTTGAAAAGAATCAGATAATGCTGCGGATTCATTATTGATTACTCCTGGAATTAGTCTTAATATGGAGTCGATTAATACAGCTGTTGGTAATTCTCCACCAGTTAAGACATAATCTCCTATGCTTATTTCTTTTGTTACCATATGTTCTCTTATTCTTTCATCAATTCCTTTATAATGTCCACAAAGTATAATAAGGTTTTTTTTAAGAGATAATTGGTTAGAAAGATTTTGGTTGAGTTTATTTCCATCAGGTGTCATAAATATAATTTCATCATATTTCTTTTTTTTTTCTAAATTTTTAATGCACCTATATATAGGTTCTATTTGGAGTACCATTCCACCACCACCACCAAAAGCATAATCGTCTACTTTTTTATGTTTATCAAGACTAAAATTTCTTAAATCATGAATTTTAATATTTACTATATTTTTTTCTTGGGCTCTTTTTATAATACTATGATTTAAAGGGCTATCAAGTAATTTTGGTTGGCAACTAATTATATCAATATGCATCATTTAATTTATATTTAATATCTCATTTGGAAGTTCAACATATATTTTCTTTTTTTTATGATCAATTTTTTTGATAAATTTTTTTACATAAGGTATATAAACTTCTTTATTATCTATTTGACAGAATAAAATAATTTGTTTTTTTATAAAAAAATTTTTTATTTCTCCTATTTCAGTTCCATTTTTAATGATTTTATAATTCATTATTTTAATCACTTCATCATCATTTTTTTGAACGTATTTTTTTTCAAGAAATATATTTTTACGTATAAATTGATTTGTTCTTTCTCTATTATTATAATTTTTAAATTTTACAATATATGATTGATTTTTGGAAAATATTATTTTATCTATTTCAAAAGGAACTTTACTTGCTTGAATCTCAACAAATAAATATTTGATTTTTGTAATGCTAATTTTATAGTTAGGGAAAAGGTTGAGTAATAAGTTTCCTCGTAAACCGTGTTGTTTGGAGATATAGCCTATTTGGGTATATTCCATAAAAAGAATTATTTATTATTTTTTTCTTTTTTCTCCTTTGCTTTTTTAGCAGGAGTTTCTTTTTTCACTTTTTTAGCAAGAGCTTTTTCTTTTGCTTTTTTAGCAGGAACTTTTTCTTTTGCTTTTTTAGCAGGAGCTTCTTC
>JAYZHG010000050.1:0-22367 GCA_036166735.1 Bacteroidota bacterium
TTAAAAAAAATAATTTAAAAGATGATCTTAAAAAAAATATTTTGATTAAAAATGATACTAATATTTTAATTAATGAATTTGAAGATGAATCTCTTGATATGATTAAGAAAATAGGATTTGAATTAAAAAATGAATTTAAAAATTTAATTTTTCTTGCGACAACTAAACATAATTCAAAACCTTCTATATTACTTTTAATATCTGAAGATTTAGTAAATAAATTTAATTTAGATTCCAGAATAATTATAAATGATTTGTCAGTATATATTGAAGGAGGGGGAGGAGGTCAAAAATTCTTTTCAACAGCTGGTGGAAAAAATATTGATGGTCTTTCAAAAGTTATATCTATAGGGAAGAAAATGATTTTAGAAAAAGTATCTGTTTAAATAATTTTTTTAACAATATTTAATTTGGATACTTTATTAATAGTTTTTTTGGTGTATATATTTGCTCACTTATAAAATTGAATTTTAAATGATTAATTTATTATCTCGTAATATTTCGCACTTGATAGTTCTATTATTTATTCTGATATCTTGTGAAAATAAAAATGAAAAAATTAATGAAATTAAATTGACAGTTAATTATATTGGTGATATAGAGGGAGGTGAGGTAAGGCTTCAAAAAGTTAGTTCAGATTATTCTATCGAATTGTATAAATCGGAAAATTTTAATAATAATAAAATAGTTTTTGATATTTTAATACTTGAGTCTACATTATTTAGGCTGGATATTTTAGGTAAAGAAAGTATAGATTTAATCTTAAGTAATACTAATGTTAATCTAAATATTGATAATTCTTCTTCAGAATTTAAATATACAGTAGAAGGATCATATGATACTGATGTATTGAATAATGTTCGTAAAATTATATCTACTTATAAGTATGATATAAGACAAATCAATCAAAAATTTATAAAAGCTAGTCAAGAGAAAAATTCTAAACTTGTAAATGAACTTAGATATGATGCTAATATTTTAAAAATTGATTTTGAGAAATTTTTAAAAAATTATCTAAGAACTGTTGATAATTCTCTTGCCGTTATTATAACGTCAGATTATTTAGATATTGATAATAATATAAGTTTTTGGGATAGTACTTTAATAAAATATAGAGATAATTTTTCTTATAATTCTTATTTTAAATCTTTTGAAAAAAAGGTTAATAAAATTAAATCTGTTTCTATTGGTAGTGTTGCACCCGAAATAATTTTAAGTGATACTACTGGTAAAGATGTTGCTCTATCTAGTTTAAGAGGAAAATATGTATTATTGGATTTTTGGGCTGGATGGTGTGGGCCTTGTAGAATGGAAAATCCTAATATTTTAAAAAATTATGTAAAATACAAAGATAAAGGATTTGAGATTTATCAGGTTTCACTTGATAGGTCAAGATCAGATTGGGTAAATGCAATAAAAAAAGATAATTTAATTTGGTACAATGTTTCAGATTTAAAATATTTTCAATCTGAAGCAGCAAGTATTTATAATATTGATAGAATTCCTAAAGGTTTTCTTCTTGATCCTAATGGTGTAATTATTGCTAAGGATACTGAACTTAGAGGAAAAAGACTTGGAGAGAAATTAAATGAAATATTTAATTAAATATAGATTTTAGTTCACCTGCATCTTCAGGTTTCATTTTTCCGGCTAGAATTAATCTCAATTGTCTTCTTCTTAATGCACCATCAAATAGTTTTTTATCATTTTTATTTTCAGGGTATATTTCATTTACTTTTACAGGTTTACCTTTTTGATTTAGGGCAACGAACGTAAAAAATGCAGTGTTACTCTCAATTTTTTCTTTTTTATTACTGTTTTGGGCAGTGACTTCAATAAATATTTCCATGGAAGTATTAAATACTCTTGTTATAAATGCATTTAAAGTAACAATATCTCCTTTATGTATAGGTGCCTTAAATGTTATGTTATCTACAGATGCAGTAACTACAACATTATTTGTATGTTTATGAGCACATATTGCTGCTGCCATATCCATCCAGTACATTAGTTTTCCACCAAATAATGTATTTAAGTTATTTGTGTCATTAGGCATGACCATTTCACTCATTGAAATTTTTGTGCTTTGAGTTGCTATCTTTTTTTCTTCCATGTTTTTCATTTTATCTAACAAATTTAACTTTTATGTTTGCATTGAAATATTATAATTAATTTATTTGATGTTTACTGGTATTATTGAAACTATAGGTATTGTTGATTCTATATCAAAAAGAGGTAATAATCTTGATATTACTATTATGAGTTCAATAAGTAAAGATTTACAACCTGATAAAAGTGTAAGTCATAATGGAGTTTGTCTTACAATAACAAAATCTAATAAAACATCTCATTCAGTTACTCTTGTGAATGAAACTCTGAATAAATCTAATTTTTTAACTATTAAGAAAGGTTCAATAATAAATTTGGAGAGAAGTTTATTAGCAACTGATAGGATGGATGGTCATTTTGTTCAGGGACATGTTGATGATGTAGCTAGATGTATTGAAATAATAGATAATAAAAAAAGTTGGAATTTTGTTTTTGAGATATCTCAATCTTTTTCAAATTTTATTGTTGAAAAAGGTAGTATATGTATTAATGGTATCAGTTTAACATGTTTTGGTGTGACTAATGATAGGTTTAGTGTTGCAATCATACCTCATACTTATAATAAAACTAATTTAAAATACATCAAAATAAATGATTTAGTTAATGTTGAGTTTGATGTTGTAGGAAAATATCTTCATAAGATAATTAAAAATAATATTTGATTTTAATCTGAACTTTCATCAAGTAGAATATCTATATCTTTTAACAATTTATTTACTTCTAATTTGTTAGTTCCATCATAAACTCCTCTAATATTTTTATTATTATCTACTAATAAAAATGCACCACTATGTAAAAATCCTCCTGGTGAAAGTGAATCTTTTGCAGCTGTTACCATATAACTTTTAAATCCTATTTCATATATTTTATCAATATCTCCAGTAACAAAATGCCACTTGTTGGAATCCACATCGAATTTTTTTGCAAATTTTTTAAGTCTTTCAACAGTATCAAATTCTGGGTTAATGGTGTGAGATAATAATTTGATTTTTTCTTCATTTATATATTTCCTATATACTCTCATCATTTCACTTTTCATTAATGGACAAATTGCAGGACATGAAGTGAAAAAGAAATCTGCTACGTATATACTATTATTAAATGTAAGATTATTTACAGTTTTACCATCTTGGTTAATAAAACTAAAGTTTGATATGGTATGATTAAGTGTATCTATTATTTTTTCACCATTTATTATTTTTTCTGATATTACTTTTCTTCCATAGATAGGTAGTTTATAACTATTTTCTTTAGTACAAGAAGAAATTATTAGTAATACAATTAAATATTTTTTCATTTTTTAAAAAGATAAAATATACTTAATGCAGTAATCATTCCTACAAAAAATCCGGCAAGAACATCTGCAAAAAAATGAACCCCAAGATAAATTCTACTATATCCAATAACTAGGCTCCATACAAATAAAAATTTAATTTTTTTTGAATTTATTAAGTAGTAGCTTGTAGCAAGTGAAAATGTAGTAGACGCATGGGATGAAGCAAATCCATATTTTCCACTACATGTACCTACTATATTGATTATTGATTTTAAATCTTCATTAGAACAAGGTCTTAATCTTTCAAAGAAAGGTTTCATCAATGAACTAGTTATAAAGTCGGATATAATAACTGATAAAACACATATGCTTATATTTCGGATGAAATTTTTTGAGTCTAGTTTTTTTAACAGATAAATAAGTAATAAATAAAGTGGTATCCAAATATATTTATTACTTATTAATAGCATTAAAAAATCTAAAAACTCATTGTTATAACTGTTTAAAAAAATAGTTATCTCATTATCTAATATTTTAATGTATTCAAACAATATGACTAAATTTAGAGGAAAATAGAATTATGTTATCTAAATCTCAAATTAAACTTGTAAAATCTTTAAAACATAAAAAATATAGAAATAATTACAATTTATTTGTAGTTGAGGGTCTAAAAGGAATATTAGAAGCAAAAAAATCAAATTTTAGTATTGAAAAAATAATAATTACAGAAGAAGTATATGGTAAGTATAAAAATGAATTATCTAAAACTAAAATTATTATAGCTTCTGAGAATCAAATAAATTCAATAAGTACTTTAAAAAATAATTTTACTGGTTTAGCCATATTAAAAATGAAAAGCTATAATTTAGATCATATTACTTTTAAGGATTTGATACTAGCAGTAGATTCTATAAAAGATCCTGGAAATTTTGGAGCTATAATTAGAATTGCAGATTGGTATAATATAAAAAATATAGTATGCTCTAATGATACTGTGGATGTTTATAATCCAAAAGTTGTACAATCATCTATGGGCTCATTTTTAAGGGTAGAAACAATTTATACAGATTTATCAAATTTTTTGAATAAATCAAATTATGATATAATTGGCACATCTGTAAATGGAGATAACATAAGAAATTTTTCAAGAATTGATAAAGGAATTATCGTTTTAGGTAATGAATCTAATGGTATTTCAAAAGAGGTATCTAAGTATGTTGATAAATGGATTTCAATAAAAAAATATGGAAATGCGGAGTCATTAAATGTAGCAATATCTTCTGCTATAATATTAGATAATATAAGAAATAGTTAATCTTTATTACTATTAAACCAAGGTATTTGATAAGCTAGTATATAAGAAATAATTAAAGAAATTATAATAGGAATATTACTTTTTGTAGTATATCCCAACGGTTCAATTCCAGATTCATCAATATATGAATTTTGATTTAGGGTAATTTCTTCAATATAAATTAAGAATGTTCCTATTAAAACAAACAATATTAAAAAGCTTATTAATTTGTAAACTACTCTTATTGCATTTATCATAAATCTAAAACAAATATAAAAAATATCTCTAGATATTAGAGGCCCTGTTTTTGCATTTTGTTGCTAGATCTTTACCCATGTAATTATCTATAAGATAATGGGCAAGGTATATTAGAGGTGTTATAAGAATCGCAATAATAAATTTGAAGGTGTAATTGTCAAAGCCAACGGAGAAAACTTGTGATAAAGACCATACTTTATCGTTAGGTGCTAAAAGGTAAAAAGCAATAAATAACACTACAAAACTATCTATAAATTGAGAAATTAGAGTAGATCCTGTTGCTCTTAACCATATAAATTTTCCTTTTGTCATTTTCTTTAATTTCTGAAATATTATAACATCAAGAATTTGGGCTATTAAAAATGCTATAATTGAACCTATTATAATTCCAGTACTTTGGAGAAAAATGATGTTGTAAGCATAATCTATATTAAAAGGATTTCCATGATTATCAACACTATTTATATTTAGCCAATAATTATTAGGAGTCAATTTTGTTGACATATAGATAATTATAAAAACATAAATAATTAATAGAATTGTAAAATAACTTATTTTTTTTATTCCTTTTTTACCAAAATATTCATTTATAATATCAGTAGTAATAAATACAACTGGCCATATTATTACACCAACAGACATGTTAAAATTTAATATAAAATCAAATTCAAATATTTTAGTTCCTAATATTTCTGCTATTATGGCATTGGTTATAAATATGCCAGATAAAATAAAAAATATATTATTGCGTTTATTTTGCTCGCTTGTTGAAAAAGTATTCATAAAACTACTTTTTTAGTTTTTCAGATCTGAATTTTATATTGCAAGTTTGATATTTGATTCTATTTCTTCTAAAATATTAGTTGTATTTCTTTTAATAAATTTTTCGCCTACTATATTTTCATACAATTCTATATATCTTTCAGAAGCAGATTTTACAATCTCATCACTCATTTCTGGAATTTTTTGACCATCTTTTCCTTGAAACCCATTTTCAATTAACCATTCTCTAACAAATTCTTTAGATAATTGTTTTTGATTTTTGTCACTATTTTGTAATTCTTCATATGTATCAGCATAAAAATACCTTGATGAATCAGGAGTGTGGATTTCATCAATGAGAATAATTTTTCCATTAAATTTTCCAAACTCATATTTTGTGTCTACCAATAATAAATTTTTTGATTTAGCATATTCACTTCCTCTTTCAAATATTTTGTAAGTGTACTCTTCAAGTTTTTCATAATCAGATTTTGATACTAGACCACTATTAATTATTTCTTCTTTAGATATATCTTCGTCGTGTCCAACTTGTGCTTTTGTGGTTGGGGTTATGATTGGATTAGGAAATTTGTCATGTTCCTTCATTCCATCAGGCATATCTACTCCACATAATTTTCTTTTACCAGATTTGTATTCTCTCCAAGCATGTCCTGTTAAATAACCTCTAATAACCATTTCTACAGGAAAAGTTTTACAATTTTTTCCAATTGTTACATTAGGATCAGGTACAGATTCTATCCAATTAGGAACGATGTCTTCAGTCATTTTTAAAAATTTTTTTGCAATTTGATTTAAAATTTGTCCTTTAAATGGTATTGCTCTTGGTAATACGTAATCAAATGCACTAATTCTATCAGTTACTACCATAACCAGTTTGTCATTTAGATGATATACATCTCTAACCTTACCTTCATATTTTTCAGAAAGTTTAGGGAAATTGAAATTTGTTGTTTTAATAGCTTTTTCCATATTATTTAGTTTACCAATCAGGTTTGTTTTTATCTATTTTTTTTGATGCTTTTCTTTTTAGTTGTTGAATATACTGAAATTCAATGTTATTTAATGCATTAAGAATCATTTCTGCCTTTTTTTTAGACATATTAACTTCTTTTAATTTTTCTTCTATTGATTTTTCTTGTTCTTTATTTTGTTGATTTTTATTTTCTTGTTCTTTCTTGTTCTTTTCTTTATTTTCTTGTTCTTTATTTTGCTGATTTTTATTGTCTTCTTCTTTCTTGTTCTTTTCTTTATTTTGCTGATTTTTATTTTCTTGTTCTTTATTTTGCTGATTTTTATTTTCTTGTTCTTTATTTTGTTGATTTTTGTTGTCTTCTTCTTTCTTCTTTTTTTCCTGTTCTTTAAGTTTTTTTGTTACTAGCTCATAATTATATTTTGAATCAAGGTTCGAATTATTAGAAAGAATTGATTTTTTGTAAAATTCAGTCGCATTTTTTAATTTATTTTTGCTTTCATTAATATTTCCAAGTTGTTGATATGCTATGGATTTTATTTTGTTATTATTAGTGATTGACGCCATGTTATAATTTTCAATCGCTTTTAAAGTGTCATTGCTTAGTAAATATGAATGGGCAAGGTTTAAATGTATTTTTTCATTTGATATATTAAAAGAATCAATTAATGTATTATAGTCATTAATAGCTACTTTATAATTTTTTTCTTTAAAAGCTTTTTCAGCATTTTTTGTTAGTTTATTTATTTTAGAAATATCATTTTCTAGTATATTATTTAATAGAACTAGTAAGATTAGAATGAGTACTTTCATATTTTTATAATTTTAAAATTAAATAAGAAATCCATTGACATTAACATTAGTGCCACAAATAAAAAATAAAAATATTTATTCTTAGTTACATCCATAAATTTTGAATCAATTAAATCTCCTTTTATTTCTTTGATTTCATAAATCATTCCATTGATTTGATTTATTTGATTTGATATTTCAAAATATTTCCCTTTTGTTTCATTTGCTATTTTTTTTAGTGATGTAGAATTTAGTTTTGTAATTACCTCTTTGCCATTTTTATCTTTTTTAAATAATCCATTTCTTAGTGTTATTCTAGTTCCTTGAGCTGTACCAATTCCAACAGTAAATAATTTAATTGAAGATTCTTTTATTTTATCTACTATTTCATATGTGTTTTCTCCAAAATCTTCACCATCTGAAATTAGTATTATTATTTTTGATTTATCATTTTCTTGAATTTTATCGGTCAAAAGTTTATCTAATGATAAATTTAAAGGAGGTCCAAAATCAGTTCCAGAGTTAGGTACAAGTTCTGTATTTAATGTCTCTATAAATAGATTTAATGCATTTTTATCATACGTTAATGGACATTGTATATATGCTTCATTAGAAAACATTATAATTCCAATTCTGTCTGAGCTAAATTCATCTATAATTTTTTTTAGTTCAAATTTTATTTTTTCTAATCGTGATGGTTGAATATCATTTGCATTCATTGATTCTGATAAGTCAATAGCTATCATTATATCTTTTCCAATGACTTTTATTTCTTTTTTGCTACTTCCAAAAGATGGTCCTAATAAAGCAATTATCATTAGAAAAAAGTATGTAGACCTAAAAATAATTTTAGTTATCACTCCTTTGAAGCTAACAGAAATTTTAGAGTTGATACTTAATAACCTAACTATATATATTAAATAAAATATAATGAATGTCAGTATTAATAATATTTCAATAAATCCAAATTCTTTTATGTATTCCATTATCAGCAAAAATATGTAATTGAATTTTTTTTAAGAAAAATTAGTGTTTATTTAACTCTTTTTCACAAATAGAAATATCATTAAAAATTTACGATGTCTAAATGATGTAATTATATTTGTTTTCCAAATTATTGGAGAGGTGGGTGAGTGGCTTAAACCAGCAGTTTGCTAAACTGCCGTACGCAATAACGCGTACCGGGGGTTCGAATCCCCCTCTCTCCGCTCAATATATTCACAAGTTCTGTATTGATGAATTTTTTTTAAATAAGAGTTACAGTATAAATTATTAGAGTTATTATTTAACCAACAAATAAAGTTCTGACGATTAATGCTAGAACTATGGAAAATATAGCTACTCCAATTGAATATCCTAATTTGTGATCTTCAGCTTCTACTATATCATATTTTAAAAAAAGATAGTTCACTACTATTATTGAGAAAAAAAGTATTATTTCTAATTCCATGGTTAAATATAATTAAGGATTATGATTTAATCTATTAAATATGGTTTTATGATTTATAATATCATTGAACTTTTGTGAGGTGTATCGCAAATAGTTTTAAATTGAGATAGTTCTGCTAGAAATAATGAAAAAACTGGAGTATATCCTGCTTTATTTAAAACTTTGAATGCTCCATTTGCTGTTCCTCCAGTAGCTAAAACATCATCAAAAATTAAAACTTTTCCAGTTCCTGCTTGAGCTTGCATTATAGCATCTCCATATTCTAGTTTATGTTTTACTGTAAATATTTTACCAGGAAGTCTATCTTTTTTACTTCTAAGAAGTATAATGCCTTTTTCAAGTTTATCGGCTAGTATTGAACCAATTAAAAAACCTCTTGATTCAATAAGGGCAAAATAGTCAAATTCAATATTTTTTATTAGTTTAATACAATCTGTTACTAATATGTTTCTTGCTTTCGGATTTTTATAAATTGGATTTAAGTCGATATATTCTACACCTTTGATAGGAAAGTCTTGATAATATTTAATTTGTTGTTTTGTGTAATTAATATCCATTATTTGAACTTTAATTTAAAAAAAAAATTTTGCTAAGATAATTAATTAGATTTGTTTCTTAACAACATTACGAAAATTAATATGAAAAATTTACTGTTAGTATTACTTATTTTTTGTGGACTTTCATCTAATTTATTTGCTCAATCTGATGATAGATTAAAAGGTCTTGATGGAGAGCTAGAAAAAATTTTAAAATCTTTAGATGAGACGGGATTTGCTGTTGCAATAGTTGAAAAGGATAAGGTATTATATTCTAAGGGATTTGGATACAGGGATTATGAAAATAAAATCAAAGTAGATGCTAATACCTTGTTTGCTATTGGATCTTGCACCAAGGCGTTTACCTCTTCCATACTTGGTTTATTAAATAAAGAAGGAAAACTCGATTTTGAAGATAGTCCGATTGATTATGTGAAAGAATTGAGATTTTATAATGCTCAGATGAATGATATGATTACGATAAGGGATTTGATGAGTCATAGAACGGGCATTCCTAGACACGATTTTTCTTGGTATTTTTTTCCTACTTTTTCTAAGGATAGTTTGATTACCAGAATACAGTACCATGAACCATTTACTAGTGTAAGAAATAAATATTATTATAACAATTTTATGTTTTTGCTGCAAGGAGTAATTGGGGAAAGAATTACAGGAAACCTGTGGGAGGATAATATAAGAAGCATGTTTTTTGAGCCATTGGGAATGGTAAGGTCTAATCTTTCTATAGCAGAAATGAAAGAGGCGGAAAATGCTGCCATTGGTTATTTGGAAGAGCACAAAAAAACGGATTACTATAAGATTGCTGGAATGAGACCAGCGGGAAGCATAAATAGCAGTGTAAACGAAATGTCTAAATGGCTAATTACATGGATTAATGGAGGAAAATATGGTGATAAAGAAATTTTACCTGCTTCATATGTTAGGGAAGCTATAAGTTCTCAAAATGTGATGGCTGCCAGTCTTCCAATGGATGATAGACCAGGATTGCACTTTGCAAACTATGGTTTTGGATGGTCACTTTCTTCATATAAAGGTCATTACAGAGTGGAACATGGCGGTTCAATTGATGGTTTTCAGGCTAGCACTGTGTTTTTTCCATCGGATAGTGTAGGTATAGTTGTTTTGGCAAATCAAGGGGGATCTAGCATTCCTTCAATTGCAAGAAATATTATAGTAGATAGAATGCTTGAAGTAGAAAAGACAGACTGGCTTAAAATTGCATTGAAAGATATTAAAGAAGCTAAAAAAAATCAGAAAGAAGCTAAAACAAAGTTTAGTTCTAATAAGAAAGAAGGCACAAAACCTTCTCATTTTCTTGAGGAATATGTTGGAAGTTATTCAAATCTAGGCTATGGAAAATTGGAATTAGTTGTAGAAAATGATTCTTTATTTGCAATTTCTCCTTATTTAAAATTATGGCTTAATCACTATCATTATGATACGTTTCAACCTGTTGAAGTTGTTGATGGTAAGGTTGATATGGATATTTCTTATAATCAATTTTTAGTAACTTTTTCTGCAAATGGTCAGGGGGATATTGAATCTTTAAGTGTGCATTTTGAGCCTGCTATCGAAAATCCCATTGTCTTTGATAGAAAGTTGAATAAAATTGATATGGATAAAGAAACATTGGAAAAATATGTTGGTAACTATGAACTTACTGCTGATATAATTGTTAATACATATATAAAAGGTGATGTGCTTTATGTTTTTGTCCCTGGTCAACCAGAGTACGAATTATATCCTATTGCTATTGATAAATTTGCATTTAAAATTTTAGATGGTTATAAATTGGAATTTAAAATTGATAATAAAGGAAAAGTTATTGAAATTTCATTTATTCAGCCAAATGGAATATTTAAAGCAAAAAAAATAAAATAAATATTTTAAGAATTATTTAGTTTATGAAAAAAAAATTCAATTATATTATTGTCATCCTTGTTATGGTGGTATTTTTTATTATCTCTTTTATAACTAACATAATTGGTCCCGTTATTCCAGAGTTTATAAGACTATTTGATTTAAGTTTATTATTTGCCTCTTTTTTGCCATTATCCTTTTTTTTTGCTTATGGTATTTTTTCAATACCGGCAGGTTTAAATATGGAAAAATATGGAGGAAAGAGAATGATCATTTTTGGATTTTTAGTATCGTTATGTGGAGCTCTTTCTATTTCAATTTTTCCTAGTTATTATAGTTTAATTATTTCTTTTTTTTTGATAGGAACTGGGATGGCAATCTTGCAAGTTGTTATTAATCCCTTACTAAGAGTTGCTGTTAGTGCAGAAAATTTTGCTTTTTATTCAATTTTGGCTCAATTAGTTTTTGGATTTGCATCATTTCTAAGTCCAAAATTTTATTCTTATATTCTTCAAAATAAATTGACATTTGGCATAAATAGCATTATAGAAATGCCTTGGCTTTCTGTTTATTGGTTATTTGTTATTGTTTCAATAATAACTATTATTATTATTTATTTTCTCAGATTCCCATTGATAGAATTAAAATCAGATGAGAAATATAGTGATATGGGGTCATTCAATTATTTTTTAAATAAAAGAATTACGTATTTATATTTTTTTGGAATATTCGCATATGTAGGAGTTGAACAGGGAATAAATAATTGGTCTTCAGAATTTTTAAATCAGTATCATAATTTAGATCCAAATGTAGTTGGTGTACAAGTTATATCAAGTTATTGGGGTAATCTAACTATTGGAACTGTAGTAAGTTTATTTTTAATCAAGTTTTTTAGTAGTCGTTTCTTACTTAAAATATATGCTATTTCATCATCTGTTTTGATATTAACTGCTTTATTTTCTAGTGCTGAATTTTCAATTTTTTCTTTTAAATTAATTGGTTTTACAATTTCAGGAATATGGTCAGTAATGATAGCATTAGGATTAAATTCAATAAAAGAACATCATGGCATGTTTTCAGGAATATTGATTTCAGGTATTGTAGGTGGAGCAATTTTTCCTTTTTTGATAGCTTTAATAGGAGAGTTTATGGGTCTTAAAATAGGTATGCTTATAATCTTTTTAGGTTTAATTTATATACTTTTTGTCGGCTTTGTTGCAAAACCACTAGTGTCGAATAGAACTATTCAAATGAAAAGAAAATAAATTGATATTATTGCCCTTGCAAGAGTTATTTAATAAAATTACTTTTGCTTTTTTAAAAATGGTCCCGTAGCTCAGCTGGATAGAGCAACTGCCTTCTAAGCAGTAGGTCATAGGTTCGAATCCTATCGGGATCACTAAATTTCTTTTGGAATTACTAAATTATAATACAATCTTTTTTTATCTAGTTTGATGTATTCAATAAAATAATTGATATTTTTCCCAATGTTCTTTGAATTTTTAATGTTTAACTAAATTAATTTTATGAAAAAGTTATTATTTATTTTTAGTTTTTTGTTTCTTTCTTCTGTTGGATATAGTCAGATTGGTGTTCGTATTTCACCTTCAATGAATTGGACACAGGTGAAAATTTTAGGTCTAAGTAATAGTGAAGGAAGTGATTTTGGCACTACTATTGGAGTAACGTATAAGGCAGGTATTACAGATCGTATTGCTGTTCAACCTGTACTAGGTTATGGAATAGTTTTTACTGATGGGGAAAGTGTTAGTGCTCTTGGTCTTGTAGCTGATGTAAAATATTATTTAGCAGATGATTTACAAGGTTTTAATGTTTATGCTGGTCCGGTTTTAGGTTATAGTTTGGAAGAAGCTTCAGAAGAAGTAAATGAATTGGGTTTGGGATTTTCATTGGGATTAGGTTATGATATTGATAATATTCAAGTAGGACTTGGATTAGTTTGGGGAATAAGTAATGCATTTAATGATATGGATGGTTGGGAGGATTTGCTTTCTGCTAAGGCTAGATCAGTTGGAGTATCAATAGCTTATCTATTCTAGTTTATTATTTTTTAAAAGCATAAAACTCTCAGTATTTTGTAATATTTGAGAGTTTTTTTATTTAATAATTTTTGGAATGAAAATGGACGAATTTCATTAGTTAAAATGTATTATCAAAATTAGATTCTAGTTCTCGTTAGGAAGAGTATAATATTTTTTTGCATAATCGTGCATTTGAGTTGCAAAACTTTCAGGTTGCACCACTTTAACATCTATTATGTTTCCTTTTTTATCTTGAATAAGTACCAGCTCAGGGTTGATGAAACCACTATATGGAGCTGAAGTAAATTTGCTGTTCCTTTCAAGTACTTCTTTATGGAGTTTCTGATCTACTTTTACTCCATAATTTTCAATCAAATTTTTTCCAGCCTCAAAATCTCCTTCAGATTTTATTCTTTGTATTTCTCGTAAAAGATTTCCAAATAACTCTCTTAGTTTTTCATAGTCATTAATCACAAAATATGTTTTTCCATCTTTGACTACTTTTTCTATTACATTATCTTCAAGTCCTTTTTCATATACCCATTTAGAAACCATCTGTCTATTTCTCATATGTGACTGTTCTACATCATTTCCTAATTTAATTCTTATTAACTGTGTCATTAAACCATTTCTAATGTACCCATCATAACTTGTTCTCCCCATATCTTTTGCTGAAGGTGATATTCCAAGATCTTCCATTTTTTTATCTGAAATAAAATATAAACCTACAAGATCAGCTCTTGCTTCTTCTAGTGAAGAGGCATAGCTTTTTAATGTTTCTTTAGGTGTACCAACTCCTTCTACAATTTGGCCGCTAGCATGACCAATAACTTCATGGAGCGCTGTATGTAAATTATCTGCGTCTTTTCCATATTTTTTTTCTAATTCTATTTCTTCTTTACTATACGCAAACTCTTCTAATCTCCCTGAACTACCTGCATTGCTATAAGCATAAAGAATATTTCCAAGAGAGATTGATTTAGATCCATGGTTTGCTCTAATCCAATTTGCATTAGGTAAGTTAATTCCTATCGGAGTTGATGGAGAAGCATCTCCTGATTCACCAGCAACATTCACTGTGTTATATAATATTCCAACAACATTTTTTTTCTTATGAGCATCCATGATTGTAGAATTATCTTCAAACCATTGAGCTTCATTTGAAATGGCAGACATTTTTTTGCTCATTTCAAAATCTTTTATTTGAACCACTGATTCATATGAACCCCTGTATCCTTTAGGATCATTATATACTTCTATAAAACCATTAATATAATCTACATCTCCTTCAGTAGTTTCAACCCATGCTACATTATAATCATCCCATATTTCAAGATCTCCAGTTTCATAGTATTTAATTAATAGGTCAAATGCATCAGCTTGCTTTTCATTTTCAGCATATTTTTTAGCTAATTCAAGATTTTGAATAATTTTTTCAATAGATGCAGAATACATACCTCCTTTTTTCCATACCTTTTCTTCTACTTCACCATTTACCCTAACAAGTTTTGAATTTAATCCCAAAGAGATAGGTTTTTTAGGGTTAGGAACTAATAAATTTTCATAGAAAGTATCAACTTCTTTTTCTGTAATATCAGGGTCATAAAAATTAACTGCTGAGCCTTTAACTATTCCTTTTGTTGCATCACGATTTACCTTTTTACCATCTTCTTTATTAAAAATTACATTAAATGCTTCTTTTTCAAGTTTTATATTTGTTTCATCAAGAAGTTCTTGAAGATATTCATAAGAAAATCCTGGAATAAATTTATCATTTGAATAATGGTGATGAATACCATTAGAGAACCATATACGTTTAAGATAAATTTCAAATGCTTTCCATTGATTATTATTTTTATCTCCTTGATAAGAAATATGAATATTTTCTAGTGCTCTTCTAATTTTTAGATTATGTCTATAATTTTGATCATACATAATATCTCTTCCACTTAGACCGGCTTCTGTAAGATAGTATACGAGTTTTTTTTGATCTAGAGATAAATTTTCAAATCCAGGTATTTGATAACGTAAAATTTTAAGGTCTGCAAATTGTTCTGAGAAATAGGCAAATTTACTTTCATTTAGATTTGTACATGAAAGGAATGAAAAAATAAAGAAAAGAAGAATTAATACTTTTGTTGCTCTTATAGTTTGCATTGTTTATTTTTAATTTTATAACGTTAAACCAAATATAAAATTTTTAATTATGAAAAAACTTATAATCATCTTATTGATTTCTATGTGGAGCTCTGATATTCTAGCTCAGAGGGATTATGAAGCACCAGGTGCTAAAGCAACAGTTAGAACACATAAAAATTTTGCTATTATACCTTTCAAATTTATTATAACAGCAAAGAAACCAAAAAAAATGACTCAAGAAGAATTTGAAAAAAATACTGAGAATGCAGAAAGAGATGGTAGAACATCATGTCAGGCAGCTTTTGCATCTAGAATTCTTAAAAAAATGTCGAAAGGTAAAATAGCTGCTCAATTACAGCCTGTTGCGAGGACTAATGCATTATTAAGTAGAGCTGAAATTTCTCAAACTAATAATGATGTTGAAACTTATTTACCAGAAGAATTATGTGAAATTCTTGGTGTTGATGCAGTTATTATTGGTAGTGTTGAATCAGCTAAGCTATTGTCAACAGGTCTTGCTATTGGATTGAAGGTTGCAAGTAAATTAGTTCCTTTTGGAGGTGCATTAGGTAGAATATCTTCTGGAAAATCAAGTGCTGACTTGGCTTTATATGATAAAGAAGGACAATTATTATGGAATTGGGGCACTAGAGATCTTAAGACAAGTGATATTGGTTCTAATACAGATGATCTTATAGATTATTTGATGAAAAGGGCTACAAAGAAATTTCCTTATTTTCAAAAAAAATTAAAATAATTTTTTTTTAGTAGGAGATGATTTTTGATCTTCTGATAGAATCTTCTTGAATAATGTTCCAGTTTTTACCTTCATAAATTCCTTTAGATTCCCAGTCACCATACATTGGATTTGGTAATAAAATAAAATTATTTCCAAAATGATGTTTTAGACTATCAGTTAAATGGTTTCTTTCTTTAGTTTTTTTGTTGTCATAAACTTCTGAAAAATCAGTAAGATTATCTCCAAGTAGCATTATTATTTTATGAGAGTTGCTAACCATAGCTCTTCTACTTTTTTTACTGCTAACTTCTTTTCTTAGTAGGATATGGTTATCATCAGAATTCGGAAATCCTAATTTTTTTAAATTATTTTTCGTCTCTAGTAGCTGTTCATTATATCTGTTTGAGATATAAAAGATTTCGATTCCTTTTTTGTTTGCATATGACAAAAATTCAAGTACTCCAGGAACTGGTTTTGCAATTTCTAACTTTCCCCATTCTATCCAAGAAGATTTTTCATATCTAGTATCTGACTCAATCAGCATGACATCGTATGGACTGTTATCTAAAACTGTCTCGTCTATGTCTGCTATAATTGCAAGAGGTTTATCAGCATTTTGATTTTCTAAAATATTATCAAGTCTTACTGTAGCAAAATTGAATGCTTGATAGCATAATGCTCTATATTCAGCTGCATTTTGTTGCCATAACATAGACTGAATTTTATGTTCATTTATAGGGATATTGTTTGTTTTATTCTTGCAAGAAATAGTTATAAACAAGAAGAGTAAGGATATGTGTATAGTATATTTTTTCATTTAGTTTAAAGATAATTCAATTTGTGTTTTTAATTTTTCAATTTCACCTTTCCAATTAGTTACATTAATTTCAGCATTTCCAAATTTTTGATTTGCTTCTTTTATAGCATCTTCAATTTGGTTAGACCATTGAGATAAAAGATTATTAATATTACTCATATTAAAGTATTGTTCTTTAAATACATTGTCAAGACTATCGTACCTATCCTTATAAGTGATGAAGCTACCTATTATTTTGTCACATGCGGCAGATTTTTGTTTTATTAAAAATAGCCCATGTTGAAATCCATTACAATTTGCGGTGGTTTCATACCATTCATCTTTGATTGGGGTTACAGGATTCACGTCAGTAATTAAATTTTCAAAAGCATTATCAAGATCCCATGGAATAAGTTGAATTTCTTCATTTAATTCACTTTCATACCAATAATAGTTATGACTGGAATAATAATTTTCATCATTTTCATACCAATGTAAAAACCCGTCATCATTTGCAATTCTTCTGTCAACGACTATGTTCTTTAAAAATTGATCTATATCCATCCAGTTATCTACAATTTGATGAATATTATTACCATTTGCATTTTGAACTTCTGTTCCAAATTTTATGATTTTGGAAACATCCGCTATTTCTTCATTGGTTTTTAGACCATCTATAAAATAGTTTGCACTATTTACTGTGCCATTACTATTAATTGGCCAGACTTCTTTATAGAGATTTCCATCACCATTTTCAAAGTGTTTATCGGTGAATGGTCCATCAATATTTTCAGTATTTGCAAATATCCCATTGAATTCTCCATTTATATATAATACTGCATGAGTTGATCTTGCTGTAGGAACTCCAAATTTTCTAAACATCCAGTAGCCAAGTCTTTCATGCATTTTTGATGGATCTAAATTTTGAGAATGAAATTGAAGTTTTTTAAGACCATAAAAAGTTTTGTCATCTCTCCAATTAATTTTTATTTTCATTGAAAGTTTTGGGCAGGTTTTGTACCCACTTGGATTTGTCCAGTCATCATTAGAGAGACATCCTACCCAAGCACCAATAGATCCTTTATATCTTATTCCAACATCATTGATTATTTCATTTTCAAAAACTAAAGACCCTTCAACATAATTTTCTGCAGCAGGATCACTGTTAATTTTTTCAAGATTTTCATCACTTAAATACAAATCAAATCTGTGTAGCTTATTTTGATCATAAATATAATCTGATGAATGGTTATCATTTGATACGTATTTTTCAAAAGTATCTAAAATGTTATCTATTTCATTCAATGATAGATCTTCTTCTTCATTACATGAAAAGAAAAAAAATATAGAAAGTAGTATACAGAATTTTGATTTTTTCATTTTAAAATTTAACGATAATAAAGATAAAAAAACAATTATAATGTGCCAACTGATCTTATGTTGTTACCTTTTCTTTCAGTTAAATTATCACCTAGATCTCTTCTGGCTTTTTCAACTAATTCCTCTATTTCTTTAACTATTTCTGGATATAAATCAATTACATTATATTCTTCTCCAGGGTCTCTTCTTAAATTATATAATTCAAGTTTAGTTTGAATTCTATTGTATTTTCCTGGATGGCCATCATTTCCAGGAAGAACACCCTTATATGATCTGGATTTATGAGGTAAAACTAGTTTCCAATTATCTTTTCTAACAGCCTCAAGATTATTATTTCCATAGTAGTATAAGAAATGGTCTCTAGGATTATCATCTTTTCCTTCGAGAAGACTTAAAATGTTAACTCCATCGATTGTGTGTTTAGGTAAATTTCCATTTATAATATGGGTTATTGTTGGAAGTAAGTCTATAGTAGATGCAATTTGATTTACAATTTTTCCTTTTGGAATTACATTTGGCCACATCATTGCAGTTGGAACTCTTTGTCCTCCTTCAAAACTTGTACCCTTGCCTTCTCTAAGTCCTCCTGTAGATCCAGCATGATTACCAAAATTTAACCATGGTCCATTATCAGTTGTAAAAACTAAAAGTGTGTTTTTATCAATGTTATTTTTTTTAAGAGCATTCATTATTTCTCCAACTGACCAATCAATTTCCATCATTAGATCACCATAGAGACCTTGTTTGCTTTTTCCATGAAATTTATTAGAAACAGCTATTGGTACATGAGGCATAGAATGGGGGAGATATAGGAAAAAAGGATTGTTTTTATTTTTGTTTATGAACTCAACTGATTTTTCTGTGTACAGAGTTGTAAGTGTCGATTGATCTTCCAATGTTCTTATTTCTTTAATTTTTTCTAAATCTTGAATTAAGGGAAGTTGAGGATAACTTTTTTTTCTCCAATCAGATGTATCTGGTATTTGGTTACCATCAAAATCTACTGGCCACATATCATTAGAGTAAGGTATTCCTAGGTATGTGTCAAATCCATGATTAGTAGGTAAGAATTTTTTGTGATGACCAAGGTGCCATTTTCCAAAAATTGCTGTAGCGTATCCTTTCTCTTTGACAATTTCAGCAATTGTTTTTTCATTTGTATGTATCCCTATATTAGAGTATGGCATTAAAGCACCACTTATTCCTATTCTGTTAGGGTATGTGCCTGTTAATAATCCAGCTCTAGAGGCACTACACACAGCTTGTGCAGAGTAGAAGTTGGTAAAGAGCATGCCATTATTGACAAGTTTATCAAGGTTAGGGGTTTTGTAATTTATGGCACCAAAATTAGAAATGTCACCGTATCCCATATCATCCATAAAAATGATTACTATGTTGGGAGTACTGGAATTTTCTTTTTCTGAACAAGAAAAAAGAAGTAGAGAAAAAAAGATCAAATATGTGATAAAATTTTTCATTTTTTTTACTTTAAATTCTAATAAAATTAGGAGTAGTACTCTTTGAGTTTTTCACCAAAAATTTTAACATCTTCAATTCTTCCTGTACTTATCCTACACCAGTCATAGTAAGGAGGAAATGGTCTTCCAACAAGGATGCCTCTTTCTTTCATATACTCTCCAAATTTGTCTATATGTACTCCAGTCTTGAAAAAGACAAAGTTTGTATGTGATTCTCTATATTCAAGATTAAGCTCTTCAAAGAGTCCATAGAAATAATTTAGTGCGTCTTTGTTTTTATTCAAACTATACTCGAAAAAATCTGTTTCATTATATGCTGCCATGGCTGCATGTGTTGCAAGCATATTAGTCCCTGCCATAGTACATTTTTTAATATTAGCTATTCTCTCTGGATTTGAAATGATATATCCTATTCTAACACCTGCAAGTCCGTATATCTTAGAGAAAGTTCTTGACACAATGATGTTATGATCTTTTTTTACAAGTTTTATCATTGTTGGATATCCATCTAATATTGAATAATCATAATACGCTTCATCTACAAAGACACATGTTTGCTTTGAGGTAGACACACAAAAATCTTCAAGTTCACTAGATCCGACCATTGTCCCTGTGGGGTTATTAGGGTTACAAATAAATACCATGCTGGTATTTTTAGATGTTCTCCTTGAAATTTCATTTAAATCATATTTTAGATCTTTATCTAGTGGTACCCAATTTATATCGCATCCAAAATCTTTAGCATATGTTAATAGTGCTAGGTATGTTGGTTTACAAGCGATAATTTCTTTTTGTTCTATTCCAAAATATCTTCCTGTTGCTCTGAGAGCTTCGTTTGATCCACCGGTCACTAATACCATGTCAGGAGATACTCCTTCTTTTTTTGCTATCATTGCCTCAAGCTCAGCAACTCGTGTGTAAGGATATCTACATGCTTCATCGAAAGCGTCTATAATAGCATTTCTTACTTTGGGTGATGGTCCGTAAGGGTTTTCATTTGAGCTTAATTTTATTGGATCGTCAGTTTTGGGTTTTTTAAACATTTTGTTCTCAATTGGTTTTGATAATCCACTCAGAGGAAGTGCTATTCCTGATACTCCAAGAAGTTTTATTAAATTTCTTCTGCTTATTTGATTATTCATAATTATAAAATTTATACATTTAAATATTAACTCAATTTTCTGACAATTTTAAATATAGTAAAATATTATGGAAACCAAATTTATCAATAGATTATATTATCTAATTTTCTTCTTTTTCTTTTCTTACATTTCATTTTCTCAATCCTCAAAAAAATTAGAGCCTATAGACGTTTTTAGTCTAGAATATGTATCGGATCCACACATCTCTCCTGATGGGAAAAAAATTTTATATGTTAGGAATTTTAAGGATATTATGACCGATAAAAATTTTTCTAATGTATGGATGATAAATTTTGATGGAACAAATAATACCCCTATAACTACGGGTAATAAAAATGATTTTTCTCCTCTTTGGTCTAATTCAGGAAAAAATTTTATATACAAATCGGATTCCGACGGTTCTGTTCAATTATATATTTATAGACTTGATCAGGGATCTATTCAAAAACTTACTAATATGCAAAGTTCTATTGGATCCGTGGATTGGTCTGATGATGATAAATATCTTGCCTTTAACTCTTTTGTGAAAGAGTCTGAAAATAATTTAATTAAAATGCCTGAAAAGCCTGAAGGTGCTAAATGGAATGAACCGCCAATTGAGATAGATGATATAAATTATAGGAATGATGGTAGAGGATATGTTAAACAAGGTAATACACAAATTTTTACTCTTCCTTTAGAGGGAGGAACCCCTAGGCAATTAACTTTTTTTCAAAAAAATGTTGGTTCTCCAAAGTGGCTCAGTAATAAAGAGTTGTTATTTTCTGCTAATCTTCATGAAAATTCTGATTTAGAACCCAATAATTCTGAGATATATCTTTTAAATATTGAAACTGAAAAAATTAAACCTCTAACTTCTAGAGTTGGTCCTGATTCAAGCCCACAGGTTTCTCCTGACAATTCTCGTATAGCGTATTTGGGTTTTGATGATAAGTATTTGGGATATCAACAGAACAGTCTATATATTATGAAAAGTGATGGGAAAGATATAAGAAATATCTCGGGAGATTTTGATAGGGATATAAGTAACATAAATTGGTCAGGGGATGGTAATGGAATATTTTTTCAGTATGATGATAAGGGGATGACAAAGCTTGCATACATGTCTATTTCTGGTAAAGTAAAAGATATAGTAGATGAAATTGGAGGGTTATCATTAGGTAGACCATATAGTGGAGGAACGTATAGTATATCAAAAAATGGAAGGTATGCTTTCACATATGGTAATGTTTATAATCCTTCAGATTTGGCAGTAGGATATAATGGATCAAAAAATAGACTTACTGAATTAAATAAAGATTT